>JBLIRS010000027.1:0-16801 GCA_049472415.1 bacterium
ATCGGGATTGCGCCTTCTCGTCCGGCGGAATTCGTTATCTTCCGTATTACCCAATGGAGTCAGGGTACATCACTGGCCGAGGCTTAATTAAGATGATTAAGATGGAGGTAGACTATTATGGCAGATAGAAAAGAACCCTATCAGGATCCTTATAGGGCCCATAACTTTCTAATTGAGATTGAAGGGGTTATATCAGGCGGATTTCAGGAATGTTCTGGATTGGAATCCGAGACAGATGTTATTCTTTACCGGATAGGGGATGATAAAGATAATACTCTCAAGAAGTTGCCGGGTTTGAAGAGCTTTAGCGATATCACCCTCAGGAGAGGGATTGTGGATGACAAATCCCTGTGGGATTGGCGGAAGAAGGTAATGGATGGCAAGGTTGAGAGGAAGAATGTCTCTATCATTGTCAGAAACGAGGAAGGCGAAGAAAAGATTCGCTGGAACATAAGAGAGGCTTGGCCAAGGAAGTGGACCGGCCCTGATCTAAAGGCGGACGGAAACGCGGTTGCTGTGGAGACCCTGACTTTCTGTCATGAAGGCTTTGACCGTGCCTGAAATTTGACCTGAATAACCGGGGAAAGCCTTTGCGGCGGCAATTCTGATTATGACAATATCCGCTTCAACTTGTCTGGCCGAAATTAGGATTGCTGCCCTTGCGGGTTTTATGCTGAAACAGGTTTAGAAAAAGGTGTAAATTATGACATTACAGACAGAGTACGATTTTACCCTTCCAAAGGGATATATAGATAAAGAGGGGAATATACATCGAAACGGAACAATGCGCTTGTCAACGGCAAAGGATGAAATCCTTCCATTGCAGGACCCAAGGGTTGCCCGGAACGAGGGGTACCTGATTATTATTCTCCTTTCACGGGTTATTACCAGGCTTGGAAACCTGAAGGAAATTAATCCGGGGATCATTGAAAACCTTTTTTCATCCGACCTGGCATATCTTCAGAACTTCTATAACCGCATAAATATTGACGGGGAGGCAAAAATCAAATGCCCTCACTGTAACAAAGAGTTTTCTCAGGAGGCTGTAGAAGCGAAGGGGGAATTATAGGCTACCCCCTCGCGAGGATATATGAGGAGGTAGCCTTTTTATCTTACTATTTACACTGGGACTATGATATCGTTATGGAAATGAGCCATCGGGAGAGGTCCGGATGGATAGGGGAAGTTTCGAAGATTAACAGAAGGATCAATGATTCGGTCAGGAATGATGAGTAAAAATGGTTAACAATCATTTACAAAAAAATTCAAGGTCCCCGGGGGGCGCTAAGGATTCGGATTTACCGTTAACCTCATGCAGATTTGGGATAGAGATCGACAACACGGTGGTGGGGATCTTCCAGTGCGGTAATCTTCAAACCGAGATTGAAGAGTACTCGTACAAAGAGGGGGGAATGAACAAATATCTTTATGTGCTTCCGGGCAGGATAAAATATCAGCACATTATCCTTAAGAAGGGGGTAACAATATCCAGCACCTTATGGGATTGGTATAAACAGTCTCTTTCAAGCCGGAAGGGCATTCGCAGAAATGTAAGTATTATTTTATTTAATGAGCGGATGGAGGAGGTCCGCCGCTGGAATTTCAAGGGATGCTGGCCTCAAAAATGGCTGGGGCCTGATCTGAAGGCGGACAGAAGCGATGTGGCCATAGAAACCTTTGAGCTGGCCCATGAAGGATTTATCGAAGAAGGCAGTGTTTCCATATAAACATTGATTCAAGAAAATGGAAATGAACAGGGAAAAAAGATTATATATCAGTCCATGGAGGAAGAGATTTTCAGTCTTTCTTCAAAGACAGCGAAGCATAGTTGCAGGGCTATCCGGTTTAATCCGGTGGAATGATTCTTTTAGAAAGAGGCTGGAAAATATTTATTTTTCTTCAATGACTCACCGGATCGAGAGCCGGAGTTTACTACGGAATCGTTCGTTTGTATTAAGATTTCCCTTTGTCTTCCGAAATCCTTTAAAATCTTTAATCTATGAAAAATCACGTCTCTATGGAGACAAGGGTATTAATGCATATCAAGGCGGCAGTATAAGATTTTATCCCTTGGTCGTTTTTCAAAGATACACTAATTCTATCGAAGGAGGCATAAATTCCGCTAATGATTCGCGTTTGCCTATTATCAGACAGCGGAGAGAGATATTCGACCCTCCACAAATACTTTTTTTATATACTGTTCAAAATGCTGCATTGAATGGAAGTAAAGGGATTTTATCCTTTGCACGAACAGGGCTGAAGCCGGTATCTGATCGGGGTACAACCCTATCCATTAAATCCTATCAAAGATCGGCATTGAAATCACAGAATAAAAATATGAACCATGGTATTTATAAACAGAATGAACAGTATGACCGGCCCGGTTCCGGTCCGGTTGAAGATCTGATTTCAGCACCAGGGGGATCCGGGGCGGATATGGATGAGTTATACGAGGATAAGGCTCATAAACATCCGGGAATGCCGGATGATCATAACCCTTCCGAAGTCTCCGGGAATTTCCTTATAAAACCGGGGGACCTCAATCTCAAATATAAAGATGAGGCCCTCCATCTTAGATATAAAGAATCCAAAGGGAAATTTACGGAGCTGAAGGGGAGGCTGTCCCTGTCCCATACCCGGCGGACCTTGATAGTTACTAAGGACATAGTCCGATCCATGAAACCCTATAAAAGGACAGTTATCGAATCATCTCACAGGGATTTGAAATATGGAGATTCTCTGAATGATAGGGTTTATTACGGGGGGGCGGGAAGCCTGACTTCGGACCCACACCGGTTTATCTCAAACATGGGGCAAATAAATATAAACAACAGGAGCGATTATCCCGGAGGGACGGAAAATTTGAATCCTCACGAAGCCCCTGAAACTATAAGACCTTATATCCATGACGGGTTAAAGCCTTTCCGTCAGAAACACATGCCTGTTGTTCCTTCTCGGAATGAAAGGGCCGATTCCATACAGGCGGATACTGTATATGCCATTCCGCCATTTACACGGAACGAAACAAAAAGCGCCGGAGGTCGTTTCAGCTCAATTTTGACCTCAGATATAACCAGGGAATTTTCACGGCCCCAGTCATTAACCTCACAAAATGAAAGGTCTCTTTATAACATAGCCCGTACGAAAGATCCTTTTGGGGAGAAAAAAGATACAGGGAAAACAGGGGCTTCCATTGATTATAACAAATTGGCGGATCGTGTTTATGAGATCCTGATGAGAAGGATTATCAGAGAAAAAGAACGGATGGGGGAATTAATATAAAGGTATGAAGGGATTAAGATAAAAAATGGCACTTGAAAAGGCAGAGATTATTCCTATCAACACCGGCAGCGTAGCGATAAAGGTCCTGTTTAATCCCTCTGATTGTACAATTGATAAGCTCAATCTTTATCAAGAGGTGGAGATTCCGGGCCTTGACGCACCCCTAATACAATTTATCAGAGGTGGTGCTGAGAGTCTCTCCATGCAACTTTTTTTTGACACCTTTGAGGATGAGACTGACGTTAGAGAGGAATATATAAGACCGCTGCTATCGCTCATTGAGTCGGATCCGGAGCTTCATGCGCCACCAATTGTGCTTTTTTCCTGGGGAGTAGGTATTCAATTCACTGCAGTTCTTGAAGGCGCTAATGTGAGATACCTTTTGTTTTTAGAGAACGGAATGCCTGTGCGTGCCACAGTAGATGTCAGATTTAAAAGGTTTTCCTACGGAAAGGCTGAAGAGGTCAAACGTTCACCCGATTATTCCAAATGGCATGTTGTAAAGGATGGAGAGACCCTCAGCGCCATTGCCTGGGAGATGTATAATGATCCCGGACAGTGGCGTCCGATAGCAGAAATCAATGGTATCGAGGACCCCCGGTCCCTGAAGCCAGGCACAAGGTTATATATTCCTCCTTTAAGGGGAAGATAGTTATAAAGAAGATAATGAGATATTGATTATGGCCCTTAATGCAGAGATAATTCATGTTCCGTCTTATAAGGTTACCTTAGGCAGTAATGTCTTACAGATGGGCAATAACGATCTTGTCAAGTCTATTGCTGTGGATGATTATGCAAGAGGAGCCGACACCTTTTCCCTGACACTTGTTGACCGTCATAAGCATTGGAGGTCCGGCCATTTTCATAGAAAGGATTTCGAGTATTTGGACGAGACCCTCATTGACGAGAAGGAGATGGCCGGTATACAGATGGGATACCTTGGAAATATATATCCTATGATAGAAGGACGGATCATGTCCAGGGAAACCGATTTCTCAAAGGATGGGCCGATAGTTGTAACCATAAACGGAAAGTCGTTATTCTATGATCTTGAAAAGCTCGACGCCTCTCAAAATATAAGAAGATGGAGCAATGAGAGAATACAGGATATTGTTCAGATGATAGCAAGTGAGGCCGGTTTTGATTCGAGGATTGAGCCATGCGATCTCCGGTTTGAGTCCCGGCAGCAAAACCAGATATCATACGCCGCGCTTCTGAAGGAAATGGCTGACATGATAGAGTGGGAATATTCTGTAAAATGGGACGATGAAAAGGGCCAGCATTGTTTGATCTTTCAAAGCCCCCAGATTCAACGCTATCCTGAGCCCAAGCTTACCCTGAAATGGGGATACAATATTCAGAGCTTCTATTCGAGGATTGCCACACAGGGCATTCCCACACGGGTCACGGTCAGGTCCGACCGGACCGAAGGAAGGGGAGGCAGCCAGGGGGCCATTATTGGGACGGTTGACAGTATAGAATCAAACAAGGTTATGGGAGAAGTCCCTGCCACGGAGGTTGTAAAAAAACATGAACATTTGATCACAACGCATGCAGCTCCGGACGACTATAGCGCCAGATGGATTGCCCAGTCTTATATGAATGGGAAAACTCTGAGATACATCACCGGCGTAGCCGAGATAGTGGGGAATCCCGAAATCAGGGCTGGTGAGATAATAGAAATTGAGGGTATAGGGTCGAAATTGAGCGGACCTTATTATGTGAGCAGGGTGAGCCATGTTATTGACGGATCGGGATATTCTACAAAGATTTTCGTCCAAAGGAATGCCAGAGGGAGGTCAGAGTGATAGAAGGTCTTTATGAACTCGTCAAAGGAAGCGAGGCCATGCATGATACCCGTGAAAAGATCAGCGGGATTGTAACGGCAACTGTAGTCGACATCAATGACCCTGAAAACCGTGCAAGAATAAAGGTGAATTTCCCATGGCTCTGTGACGAGGGAGACATGAGGAACATAGAAGGAAGACAGGGGAATAGAGAAAAACGGTCTGATAGCGCCTGGGCCCCTGTGGCTAGCTTTATGGCAGGGCCGGGCAGAGGCGGATATTTTATGCCGGAGCCGGGTGACAAGGTTCTGGTTGCATTCCACAATGGCGATATAAACCGTCCGTATATCATTGGCTCTGTCTGGGATGATGATGCAAGACCGCCTGAAGAGATGGACAGTGATGCGAAAAACAACTATCGCTCCATCGTTTCCCGAAGCGGAAGCATACTCAGGTTTGACGACACGGAGGGTGAAGAAAAGATTTTATTGAAGGGCGCTCAGCAGGGAAAGCATTACATCGTAATCGAGGTGACAAAAGGGAATGAAAAGATCGGGATTGTGGACGATCAGGGTGGGAACAGGATAACCCTGGACACTGCTTCCAATCTCATAACCATTGAAAGCAAAGAGGGTAACATAGAGGTAAAAGCCCCCCGGGGCACATTCAGGGTAGACGCAAGGAATGTGGACATCCGGGCGAAGTCAGGGGTGAGTATAAGGGCAGGTAGTGTTAAGGTCAGCGCAGGCAGGTCAATAGAGGTAAAATCAAAGGCGACAATGTCACTGGAATCGGATTCTTCTTTCAACGCTAAAACCAGTGGTGTAATGACAATTAAAGGAAGCCTGGTAAAAATAAATTGACCTTAAACTATTTCCTTAACTTTAGGCACTTGACACTTTAGGCACTTTAGGTACTTAAAAGTAAAATGGACTCGAAGAATAATCTAAAAGACAAAGAGAGATTCAGCAAGGAGTTTCTGGGTAAGGGCTGGTCATTCCCTTCGATGCTTAAAGAAGGACGGCTCTCCCTTTCTGAGATGGAAGAGGATATCCGTGAGGCTATTCTGATTATTCTGGGTACCGGCAAAGGAGAAAGGATAATGCGCCCGGAGTTCGGGTGCGGGATTCATGAAATGGTCTTTTTGCCTTTAAATGAAACAACTAGAGGCCTTATCCGCTATCATGTCGAAGATGCCTTGACCCGGTGGGAGCCCAGGATTGAGCTTATTAAGGTTAGCGTTGACTTTGACCGGAGGGAGCAAGGCAAGGTCCTTGTAGGAATAGATTATAAAGTGCGCAGCACAAATACACGGGAAAATCTGGTTTATCCCTTTTATCTGACGGAAGGATAAATTATAAATGATTTTTAAAATTAGCATATTCGTGAGGCATTAAATATGGCCATCAAATTACCAAATCTAGATGATAGAACATTCGAAGATATCGTAAAGCAGGCCCGGTCCCTTATCAACCGTTATTGTCCGGAATGGACGGACCACAACGAGAGCGATCCCGGAATAACACTTATTCAGTTATTTGCCTGGATGACTGAAATGATTATCTATCGCCTCAACAGGGTCCCGGATAAGAATTATCTGGCCTTCCTCGAGTTATTAGGCCTCTCAAGAAAACCACCTGAGCCGGCAAAGACATTGCTTACCTTCACAACCGGCGCAAAGACTACGGGATTTGTACCCAAAGGAAGCGAGATTGCCTCTACAATAGCTGTAAACGGCGAACAGATATTCTTCAGAACAGAGGATGATCTAAGGGTCTTCCCCGCAAATCTAAACAAGGTTATGGGCCTTTATTTCGACCCTGCACTGAAGGATTTCCAACGCATTGATTACACATCGTCACTGATCGATGAGGATAAAAAAGGACAGGTCCCGCTTTTTCACGGGCATGACAGGCTGAAGCGAGATCTATATATGGGCAGTCCCATGTTGAAGTCCGTTCGCGGGGGTATAGCCGTTAAGCTGGAATTCGGCTTGAGGAGCGAGGAAGACCGTTTGTTTTTCGATGCCGTTTCATGGGAATACTGGAACGGACAGGAGTGGAAGAAGGCCCTTCACTCCGTTTCATATGAACCTGAGCCAAAACCGGTAGTGACAATCATTTTGCATGGGATTACAGGATGTAAAGAGAAGCTGCTTCGCATAGAGGAAAAGGATGTTGAACAGAGCTGGATACGGGGAGTTATAGAGCCTCATTATTTTAACCGGGACCTTCGTATAATGCAGACAAATTCCTCTGTTCAGACAACTGCATACGGGGTTATTCCTGACAGGCTTTTCTCCTATTCAGGTGAAGGGGGTATTTATACACCTGTTGATTCGACGGATGTTTTTACTCCATTTAGCGATGTGCCACAGGAAAGGAATGTTTTTTATTGCGGATGCATGATGCTGGGGCTGGTAAAAGGGCTTAAGATCTCGATCAATTTCCAAAGGACACAGGACGTGCCGTCGGTGTCAGAAGATCTTCAACTGGCATGGGAATACTGGAACGGAGAAAAATGGATCGAGATCGGTACTGCCTTGCCTAAAGGCAGCGGCAAGGGTGGCTTTGATTTTGAAGACAAAACCAGGGCTTTAACGGAGACAGGAGCGGTCCTTTTTGTCCTGCCTAATGATATTGCCCCCATTACCATAGAAGATGAGGAGAATTTCTGGATACGCGTGAGAATTGTTAAGGGGAATTATGGCGTGCCCGGCCACTTTGTGGAAAAAGACGGAAAGAGGGAATGGGTTGAAATACCCATCCATCCCCCTTACTTCGACCATATTGACATGAAGGTTGAAGACAAAGATCAGCGTCCCCTTGAATTGACCCAGGTCATTATTTTCGACAATTTTTATTACAAGGATATTACAAAAGAAATAAGGAAAGAAAAGGGCGCTCTGTTTTTTGAGGCGGATACGGATCGCTATCCCGCATTCTATTTTGGCTTTTTTGTCAATTTTATTCAAGAACAGCGGGAAATTCCCGAGATAGTTCAGGTTTATATCGCAATGGAAGAAGGCGTATCCCGTCCAATTGACAAGGTCTACGGATCAGAATCTTTTCAGGCCCCTTTCTGGCTTCAAACAGAAGAACCTTCCGGAGTCAATATCATATGGGAATACTGGAACGGTGAGGCATGGGAATCCTTGCAGGTAGAAATGGATGAGACCTTCAATTTCCAGCTCAGCGGTCTGATCAGATTTCAGGCGCCCAGAAATTTCAAGCCAAGAACACTTTTTCAATCCCAGGATTCGCCTTCAGCCGAGTGCTACTGGATCAGGGTTCGGTGGATCAGTGGGAGTTTTGAGCGGCCTCCAAGGGTAAGGGATATAAGGCTTAATACGGTCTGGGCTGCTAATGTCAGAAGCGTTGAGGAGGAATGGCCGAGCAATGGGGAAGCAAATCAGACACTCTTTACAAAGAAACGGCCGGTTTATTTAGAAAGAAATGAAGAAATTATAAGCGGCCGGCTTGTGGAAACCCCTCAGAATTTCCATCTTTATGTATCAGAGCCGGATTCGCCTGAAAAGGACGAAGGCGAGCATGCCGGTTTTTCCAAATGGCAGATGGTAGATACTTTTTTACATTCCAATAGCAATGATCCTCACTTTATACTTGATGTGGAAACAGGTGAGATACGGTTTGGTGACGGCATGAAGGGGAGGGTGCCATTAGCCGGACAGAGGATAAAGGCATCTTACGAATGGTGTCATGGACAGGCGGGAAACGTGCCCTCGGAAACAGTAACACAGTTGATCCAGCCGATTAACGGGGTTGAGGTTATTAATTTGGATGCGGCACAGGGCGGGAGGGACCAGGAGACCCTGGATGAATTAAAGGTAAGAGGTTCCATAGTTCTGAAACATCGCTACAGGGCGGTCACAAGGGAAGACTTTGAGACCCTGGCCATGGAGGCGTCCAGCAATGTGCACAGTGCCAAATGTGTTCCCACTGCCGAACCCGGAACGGTTGAGCTTATTATTCTCCCTAAAGAGATCTCTTTGAATGAGGAGCTTGGAAAAATTTACCCGACGGAGACCCTTTTAAGAAGGGTATATAAGTATATAGATAAAAGGCGGCTTCTAACTACACGGCTCAGTGTAAAGGGGCCCGAATATGTAGGCCTCGGAATCCTGGTGAAGGTCAAGATGAAGGCCGGATTTACAAAGAAGGAGGTCCAGCCCGAGATAGAGCGGTTTTTAAAGGAATATTTCGATCCATTGAGAGGCGGAGAAGATGGCAAAGGCTGGCCCATGGGCCGGGATATCTATGTTTATGAAATAGCCCACCAGGTGAGGCTCAGTTTAAAGGTGGCCTATGTAACCGATGTCAAGATATTTGACAGCGATAGAAACATTATCCCCAGGGAGACAGGGAAGCTGATCCTTCACAGGGATCAATTGCCCTATCTCTATGAAGTAAAGGTTGAAGAGTATCAGATTGAGGAATAAAGAAGAAGACATGGATAATCACAAAAACGAATTCAGCAGCTATATGGATTATCTGCCTGCGGTATTCCATGAAGCGCTGGAGCATGATCCTTTTCTGGGGCATTTTTTAAAGATATTTGAGCGCATATGGTCGGGCTATCCGCAAGAGAATTCAGGGCAGGAAGAGGATGCCGGTATTTCCGCCGGGCTTAATCCTCCTCTTGAAGAAACCGTAGATCATATATGGTGTTTTTTTAATCCGAAGACGGTACCCGTTAAATATCTCCTTAGTCTGGGAAGCTGGCTCAACCTGGATCTCAACTCCTATCCTGCGATAATTTATCCCTGGATAGGTGACTGGCACCAGGAGATCCTTCATAAAGGTATAAGCTCATCGGAAGATTCCCGGGCAAAGGAGGGAAAACTCAGACTGCTCCTTAGACAGACTGCACCTCTTTTATTAGGCAAAGGGACCCTTGCGGGACTTATATTTGCCCTTAACCGGGCCATAGCGGAATATTTAAATATCGACCCCGGTCTCGTCGATATGAAATATACCCGGGGAGCACCCAAATACCTGGGAAGGGACAAAAAGGCAAAGATGGGTGTCGAGATCGTCGAAAATTTTGCCCCGACTTTTTCGATCGGAATAGAGTCAACCATCGGTCTTGATACCCAGATAATCGATACCAATATCGAGGCTGAGAATACCTTCACTATCTACCTGACATCTGATGATTCAGTGGATGAAGAGAAGGTGAGATTCATCCTTTCATTTATGGTTGAGATCGTTGAAGAGGTAAAGCCGGCCCATACATGGATGCCTGTTGTAAGGTGGCGTAAGGATAATTTTTCTGTTATAAATTATCCTGAGATTTAAAAGGCCGCCTTATTAAAATAAATAAGATGTGACCTGTTCAGAACATAATCTGTGAAGGGTTACACTAAAAGCATAGAAAGGTAGTGCCGATGCCAATATCATGGGATCTTTTTAAACGATTACGTTTTTTTGATGGTTTTTTCACTCGCGCCAAAGACTGGGCCTCTGAACAGCAGTACCATATCGAAAAAAGACGGCTGCATAATCTTTTTTCTCACCATCACGGGATCGTTTCAGGTCTTCAGGTCAGCCCTGCTGTTGAACATGGCCCTTTCAGCGTTAAGATTATTCCAGGGATGGCCATTGACGGACTTGGCCGGGAAATAATCCTTAATGAGACCTTTTTCTATGTTATTCCTCAAGATATGGTGAAACGGCTTATCAGCCTTAAAAAAAAGAAGGTATATATTGGTATCAGGTATCAGGAGAAGTCCGCGGATACACAGGTAAGCAGCGCATATCCCCAGTACCAGCAGCCGACTCGAATAGAAGAGGTGTTCGAGATCTCGGCATATGAAGAGAAACCGGTGGAATCAAATGTTGTTGAACTTTGTGAGGCCGGAATCAAAGAGGACGGGATAACCAATATCATTGACGTGGGGATCAAAATGACAGGTCCGGGTGTCCAGGGTTTAGTTAAAGAACGGAGCAATATAAAGGAGGGCGAAAAACATCTGGAGCCAGGCAATAGAGAAGAATCGCTCTGGATCGGAGAAAAGCCGGTTAATTCTCCATCCCGGTTCTGCCTGATCGATGTGTTCCCCAAAACACCGGAGCTAGTCATCCGGTGGTCCGTTCAGGTTACAATAAAAAACGATACTGTTTCCTACTATCTTATTATAGAGAATATAGAGAAAAAGGAAGGCAAAGTAGGTTATAGGGTCTACTGGATAGAATAAATAATAGGCATAAAAGCCCTCTGAACCCTTAATATCATATCAAGAAATGGGTGAAATATCATGAAATTTCGTATCTATGGGGAAATAAAGGATAACAGTACAGGCCAGGCCGTGGTAGGGGCAAGCATAAAGCTTTTTCTCAACAAGGAAGAACTGCAGCGAGGAAAGAGCGCGAAGAACGGTTTCTATGAGCTCATTGCAGAAATCGATGATTCAAGGATCGAGAGCGGCCAGCAACTGCTGGTGACCTTTGAAATGGAAGGATATCAAAGGCAGAAAAACCTTGTTCTGGCAACAGAAGGGTCCTTTAATCTGGATGCCAAACTTGAGGCGGCACCCTCTCCACCTCAACCCAAAAAGCATTTTAACTGGGTCCCTGTGATTATTGCCGGTGGCGTTGTATTAGTTCTGCTGGTTGTCGGCGTGATTCTCTTTTTGAAACTGCGTACTAAATTGCCTGAGATTTCAAGCTTTTCTGCGGACCCTAACTCTATAGAATCGGGTCAGTCTGCAACACTGAGTTGGAAGACCACAAATGCAGTAAATGCAAAAATATCTCCGGATGTTGGAGATGTTGATGAATCCGGCTCAATGAAAGTCAGCCCGAACCAGACGACTACTTATACATTAATAGCAAGAAATAAAAAGGGTAAGGAGGTTAAAAGTGAAGCCGAAATTTTGATAATACATTCTAAACCTTCTGAATATAAGAACCTGGCTTTAGAGGCAGGGTCAAAGGCTTCGCAGTCGGCTACAGCGTATGGAGGCAGCCCCGAGAGGGCAATTGACGGTAACCCGGACGGAAATTATTCCCATAACTCGGTTACCCATACAGATGATAGACTTAATTCATGGTGGCAAGTTGAACTTCCTAAACCCGCCAAAATTGAAGAAATTGTGATATGGAACAGATCGGATTGTTGCGGCAACCGCTTAAGCAATTTGCGTATTTCCGTATTAGATGATTCGCAAAAGGAGGTCTGGGGTAAAAATTTCAGAGGACCTGTCAATCAAGGTGGCTCTGTGCTATTCAAACCTGATACTACTGTCAGTGGTCGGTTCGTAAAAGTTCAGATCCAGGGAAAGAATATAGAAGGCAATGGTTTTCTTTCTTTAGCCGAGGTTCAGGCCTTTGGCATGTTTATGGAGTAGTCAGCCTCTTTAGAGCCTTTTTCTAACGAGGCCTTTTTAGTAAATAAACGACTCTACACTGTGGGAATAGCTATTTGATTTTTTAAATGTAATAATAGGCATAAAAACTCTCTGAACCCTTAATATCATACCAAGAAATGGGGGGAATATCATGAAATTCCGTGTTTATGGAGAAGTAAAAGATAACAATACAGGCCAGGCCGTAATAGGGGCCAGCGCAAAGCTTTTTCTGAACAATGAAGAATTGCAGCAAGGGAAGAGCGCAAAGAACGGATTCTATGAGATCATTGTTGAGATCGATGATTCCAGGATCGAGAGCGGCCAGCAACTGCTGTTGACCTTTGAAATGGAAGGTTACCAAAAGCAGGAGCACCATGTTCTCGCGACAGAAGGGGCCTTTAATCTGGATACTAAACTCGACGCTGCGGTCCTTCCGCCTAAAAAGCCCTTCAACTGGCTCCCAGTGGTTATCGCCGGCGGCGTAGTGCTCCTTCTGGCGGTTGTAGGCGTGGTCCTCTTTTTGGTCCTTCGTCCTAAAGCACCCAAGATTACAAGCTTTTCTGCAAACCCGGTCTCTATTGAATCGGGAAAGTCTGCAACCCTGAGCTGGGAGACGAAAAAGGCATCAACGGTTGAGATATTGATAGATCAGAATATAGTCCCTGTTGATTTAAACGGAAATAAACAAGTTACCCCTTTACAGACTGCGGAATATACATTGATCGCCAGAAATGAGAAGGGTGAAACAAGATTGTCCCAGACTGTAGAGGTAAAAGACGTGGTGCCGCCTGAGCTTACTGTAGCCCTTAGCCCTTCACATCCGAATATGGGACAAAAGGTGATTTTCACTGTCACTGCATCGGACCTTGGGGGTATAAGCAAGGTCGAGATTCTGGTCGATGGCCAGAAGGTGAGTGAATGCAATGAGTCGCCCTGTACCTATGAAGGGGGACCTTATCCACTCGGCACTGTAAACTATGAGGCCTATGCCTGGGATAATTCAGAGAACAAGGCAGTTTCAGGGCCAAACAGCATTACGATAGAAGATATAGGGGAACCGGAGGCAACTATTGCAGTGAATCCTTCAACTCCGACAATAAAAGAAAAGGTAACCTTTACTGCCACAGCGACGGACCCGGGGGGTATAAAAAAAATAGAGATTTATGTAAAAGGCACGAAGGTTAAGGAATGCAACGAGTCGTCCTGTACCTATGTGGGTGGGCCTTATTCTCTTGGCAGTATAAGCTACGAGGCCCATGCCTGGGATAATTCGGGCAATGAGGTGGTTGCCGGGCCCAATAGTTTTACGACAAAGGACGAAGATGCACCCTATGTAGATGTGGCCCATAGTCCTTCAAGACCTACCATAGAAGAAAAGGTAACCTTCACTGCCAAGGCATCAGATCCTGGTGGAATAAGCAAGGTCCAGATTTTCGTCAACGGCGGGAGGGTGAAGGAGTGCCCTGATTCCCCCTGTACCTATGTGGGAGGACCCTATCCACTTGGCACTGTGACCTATGAGGCCTATGCATGGGACAGGTCCAACCTGAAGGCTGGTACCGGATCTAAGAGTTTTGCGGCGCTCGATACCGTTAAACCTAAAATTAGTATATCCGCCAGCCCGGCAAAACCATCCACGGAAGAAAAGGTAACCTTTACTGCCACGGCATCAGACTCTGGTGGAATAAGTAAAGTGCAGATTTATGTCAATGGTAAAAAGGTTGAGGAGTGTACAGGCATACCATGCAGATATATGGGCGGGCCTTATCCCCTTGGTAATGTGAGCTATTATGCCTATGCGTATGATATGGCAGGAAATAGCGCATCAAGCGGTTCCATGAGTCTTACTACAGTTGACAAAATCCCGCCCAAGGTATCCATAACCCCGGCCCCCTTTACAGTAAACCTGAATCAAAAGGTAACCTTCACCGCAACCGCATCGGACGAGGGGGGAGTAAGCAAGATACAGATTAATATCAATGGCAGCAAAGTGAAGGAGTGTACAGGTTCATCCTGTAGCTATACAAGCGGGCCTTATGGTGCCGGTAGTAATTTAACCTATCAGGCTTACGCCTGGGATAAATCCGGCAACAGGGCACAGACTGAACCAGCGACCCTTACGGTTATGAATTACAACTTCGAATCCGGAAACCTTGATGGCTGGAGCAGAGCAGGAACCGCATTCAGCTTTCAGCCCACATTGGGAGACAATCCCACAATGAGGCAGCGGGGGCAACCCTCAAAGCATCAGGGAAATTACTGGATCGGGACCTACGAGAAACATCCGTCTACAAAGTTTGCCGGTGGAACCACCCAGGGTGACGCGCCAACGGGTATCCTTACATCAAAGCCCTTTGTTATCCAGAGTTCTAAGGCCAGTTTCCTTGTGGGCGGCGGTGCGGGTTCAAATGTCGGGGTACAGCTTCTGGTGGAAGGTAAAGTTGCCTTAGTGGAAAGAGGTAAAAATACTGAGACGATGTCACGCGTAACCTGGGACCTATCGAAGTTTATAAACAAGACTGCCCAACTCCGTATTGTGGACAATGAAACCGGGGGGTGGGGGCATATTAACTTTGACGATTTCCAATTTGTTTATTTTACTTTCCCTATTAAGATATTAACTCCGGCTCAGCCTTTAAAATTAGATGTTATTAAGGAATTGCCAAAAGTCGTTGTGCCCAAGAGCCCTTAAAATATTTTAAAAACATTGATTCCGTTAATGAGTTTTTTATGATCTTATCAATATTGAAAGGCCTTAAAAAATGGGAAGACCAACAGCTCGTTTGGGGGACATAACAGCACACGGGGGACTCTTGCAGCCGGGACCAGGAAGCCCTGATGTCCTCATAGGTGGAAAGCCGGCCTGGAGAGCGGGGAAAGACCTTCACATCTGTCCTCTTGCTACCCCAAATCCTCACGGAGGAGGGGTTGTGGACGGGGGAAGCAGCTCTGTTTTTATTAACGGCTTTCCTGCAACCAGGATTGGTGAAAAGGTTATTGAGACTACCGGCGGGCCGGACCCCGTTGCTGCCGGGGATTTTACGGTATTGATAGGCGGCTGATTAAGGAAAAGGATGCCATTGGATTCTCATACAATACCCATTGTAAGACCGCTGAAAAAATCCTTTGTAATAGTTGCATTGATCTTTCTTTTTATTGGTTTTGCAATAGAGTATGGAGTTCCAATACCCAGTTTTGAGAAAAAGGCTAGTAAGGATGAATCAAGGGAAAAATTTGCCAAGGAATATTGGCAAGATGTAAAAGATGAAGTTATAAACGCTATCAAAACGGCAAAAAAAAGCCCGGATTTTGAGATACAGATAGAGGAAAAAAGCAAGGATCTGGAAATTTTTGGTTTTAAGATAGAAGCAGAAAATGAAGAAGATGAGGAAGAAGATCCAATCAAAGTTACAATAAAATTTTCATCTTCTGACCAAGAAATGCTTGAGGAGGCAAAAGACAAAGTTATTAAAGAGAAATGGAGAAAGTCTCAAGGGGAATCAACACAGGCTGCAAAGGATAGAGGATTACTTAAGGAAAAAGGTGAAAAGCCACCTGGCTTCTGCCTTGAAGCCGATGGCCTGTTTCTCTGGATAATATTTTTCTCTATGCTGATAAGCCTGATTGGGATGCTTGTATCTAAGGCTTCTGTCCAGAGGGTAGGAATGATTGTTAGCCTGGTCAATTCGATTGTTATTATTTTTATGTCGATTTTCCTGATTATAAAGGCAGTTACCAAGCTGATAATCATGTTCCTGCTAATATTTTCCGGGTTCTTGTCTTTTCTTTATCCTATAATATATGAATTTCCCTTTCCTACAGGAAGGATTCTTGGCGTGGCAGGATCAGGTCTTTTTTGTAAGGTGGTTTCGGCCATATTACTTTGGATAGGCGGCAGCAACATAATTCGGATTAAAAGCTCCACCATCTTGCTTATAAGCGGATTTGTAACAAGCATTATTATAATGATTGTTCTCCCTATTGCTAAGGCTCTTCTGGCTGCCAGTATTGCAGATGCCATAATCGGGATTATTATTGCTATCGTTGTGATTGTATGGTCAATTTTTATCCTGATAGGCTCCATAAGGGGCCTTGTTTCTTCAGCTATCTAATAGAACATATATTATAAAGTAGTTTTCCTTTAAAAAGGAGTTTACATGAGCGGAGCTGCAGTGATAGAAACAGTCAGTGAAATCATGGTTTCATTGTTAGAACGGGAGATGGAAAAACCCCCTTCCGGGAAGTATTCCATTACCCTAAAGTCACCTCTTGAGGATATAGAAGATAAGGACTCCCAGGGAGTCAATATCTTTCTCTATCAAATCCTGGAAAATGCCGATTTGCGTAATCAACCTTGGATCAG
>JBLIRS010000270.1:0-5420 GCA_049472415.1 bacterium
AATACAATTTTCCAACCGGGATAATTACCTGCAAAATATTTATCAATGATGTCTATGTAACAACCGCCAAATTTATGCTTGCTGAAAATGAGGAAGAATTGGCGAAACTCGAAAAGGAATTTGAGACCGAATCATTAGGGGTGAGGCCGGAAAAAACTATGCATAAAACCTCGCAAAAAAGCCTGGTGAAGAAAGATGTGCATGATTCACAAAACTGGGCAATCATAATCGGGATTTCCAAATACAAATATTCTGGGGAAGACGGTTTTAAGAATCTAATATTTGCAGACGATGATGCCAAAGCCTTTGCACGTGTTTTAATTAATTTAGGTTGGAAAGAAGACCATATTAACCTTTTACTCAATGAAGAAGCGACTCAGAGAAATGTAATAATCGCTCTTGAATCATGGCTTACCAAAGCTAGCACCAATGATCAAATTGTTTTATTTTGGGCCGGTCACGGGTTTGCTGACCCAGAAGATCCTGAAAAAGTCTATCTGGCTTGCTACGATACGGATGGTTTAATTCCAGCGACGGGTTACCGAATGGATAGGGTTAGAGTCGCATTGGAGGAACGTGAAGCTCGAAATGTTGTCCTTTTCGCTGATACCTGCCATGCGGGAAAGTTAATTACACGTGGTGATCGAGGATTATCAATTGTGCCGGAAATAAAAAAGTTGCATCGGGAAGGGAATGTTCCCAAAGGCTGGATTTTCATGGTTGGGGCAGATACGGACCGTAAGGCCATTGAGCACAGTTCATGGACAAATGGGGCCTTTACGCATTGTTTGGTAAAGGCTCTGTCCGGTGAGGCGGATGGATATCAAAGTGTAGGACCTAAAGATGGAATTATAACCATGGCAGAGCTCAGGGCGTACCTTAATTCTGAAATGCCAGAGGAAACTCAGAGAGTTTTGGGTGTAGCCAAAAGACCCGTCATAACAACAAGTGCGGGTGATCCACATATCTGGAATTTAACTCTACAAGCTAAGTGATTATGTCTGTTCAAATTAGATAATTATTTCTGCTCATTACCAATCTTAGCTTTTTGTGGAATTTTTGAATATCTCCAACGTATATGAACCCAGACCTGATTGCATGTACCTGCCATCGTTTGCTTATCTGAAAAGCCCTAAAAACTTATGACCTACAGGACAATACTTCAATGAATTTAAGGTCAGGCAACGACAGTGAGATGGCAAGTTGTGTTGACAGATAAATTGGATTGACCAGGAGTCACCAAATACAATATGCACTGGTAGTTTATCCTACCAACACGGAGTAATAATAGTCATGAAGTTATTTAATAGTTAGATGAAATATTGGCAAAAAAGGAGGTGCCCGGTTATGAATAAACGACATGTTACCCGCAATTTTCTAATAGTGGTTGTGATGGCCTTTATCTCTTTAAGTGGTCAAAATTGCTTGTCAAGCATAGAGAATAAAAAGGTTGTCAGAGTGATATTCGATATGAACCCAGCTACGATAAATTACAAAGATGGGGAAAAAATACCAGTTTTTAAATTTGACCCACGCAAAGATATAACTGCAAGTCTTAAGAAGGCTGGATTTAAGGTGGTTACCCAGGATAGTAAGAACTATGACCTAACTTTGAAAATTAGCCATAGAGAAAGAGCAAGACAAACAGGCCGTTATTCGGGGGATCTCTCCCATAAAATTATGATAGACCACATTGCATTTGTATTAGAAGATAAAGATGGTGCTGTACTCTTAAAAGAAGGGCGTGGCCCATTTGGTACATATGAATCTATGGCAGCTGTAAAAAAGTCTTTTGTTGAAGATCTTCCTAAGCTTGTCATCCATAGATTACAAGCCAAAGATGAAGTGTCATTCCAGATTTCGTTACTAAAGACAAAAGGATTTGACAAGAAGAGGTTCGAAAGATTATCAGAACTCAAAGATCCGCGTGCAATAGGAGCAATTACTCCTTTTTTACGGGAGTGCTATGCGCCTAATAGATGGTACCCAAAGTTTGTCCTTTGGGATTTAGGTTACAATCCTGAAGGGGTTGATGAGAAGGCAGTGTTTGATATAGTTGACTTAGTACGTCCATTTAGTGGACACAGAGAAAAAATGGATAAAGCTCGAAAAATAAAAAAGAATGTAAATGTGATTCTAGCATACTATGGACTCACCGCTATAGATCTCTTCTTAGAAGATCTAACATGTGAAGTTAGGAAAAATTATTATGAAGGAGATGCTGCATCGAAAAATGCGAAGAAAGCTCTTAATATGTTGTCTTTAAATAATTGGAGAAAAGGATGGGGGATAGGTGTTGTTTATCTTGACCGGTTTTCCATTGAAAATATTACATATTTAAGCACAGAAGAAGTTAAAAAGAAACTCAAAATAACAGATAAAAGTAGGAGGGTTGATAGGTCGAAGTTTGCGAATCTTTATGACCCAGCATGGAACATTTACGCTGTTAAACAGCTTATTAACGCTCTAAAACAGGACAATACACCCATAAAAGATAAAGATCGATATCTTAAGGATGTGATTGAGATTTTAGGCACGATTGCAGATAACCGAGCCATTGATTCATTGAAGGATTACCTAAACCATCCAGAATTGACAGAAAATGCTAAAAAGGCAATTGAAGAGATTGATAAAAGGGGGAAGTGAGATTTTGCCAACAGTTCATCTAACATAATATAAAAAACTTCTTTTCACATCGTCCAAATATTGCTTCGCAAAACTTCTTTTACATCAAAACCGTTAGGCGAAAGAATAAAGGGACGAATATGACCCTCAAAACAATATTGGACCACTGCCTTTGCGCAAACCCGTTGATAATAAAAAATGAAAGAGACACATAACAAAAGTATCCGGCCGACACAGAACGGCCTGTTTTTTGTCGGGAACATCAACACTACGTCCTTTGATCAGAGAATTTTATCCATACTGATGCACCACAATATATTTTGCAAGGTCATCTAAGCGGCATAAAACCAAAAAATATAAGCTGCTGCAATCAATTTTGAGACTGAACCTTTTCCAGTATTTATCTGCAAGTAATAAGTTTTTTGAGCTCCTCTGGCTTATGATTACATTATCAATTCTGCCGGTTTTTTGCACTGATCAAAATTTCAGTATAACGATCAGACTCTTGTTGGACTCTGAAATCAATGACTTGATCTGGAATTGGAAGGTTTTGAAACACCTGATGAGTCATCTATCGTAAATGAAACCTTTACTCTGAGCACCAAAGGATCTAAGATATCTGTAGGTTAGGGATTTTGCATATAGTCTCAATTCATCTCAAACTCTGACCGCTAATTTGGGGTCAATACGTTCCGCTATTTCCAGTGACAAAGGTTGATTATTCTGAAATGAAATCTACCCAAACAAAAAGAGGAAAATGAGATGAACAAGAAGAAATCTTTTTTATTAATAATATTTTTATTTTTGTTGATTTTCTTTTTCTATGGGTGTGCTGAAGAAATTGCGCCCATAGAAAAACGTTCTGGCATTTGGGAAGGAACTACAAAGTTTGGTATTTTTATCTTTATGGTGGATCCAAGCGGTAGGTTTATAAATAGAATTGAGTACGAACATTTCCAAAATTGCGATCGGAAGAGATACCCTAAGTGGGAAATACAACATCCATCTGAAGGTTGGCCTATTGATGATAACAATAGTTTTGATTTAGAAATCGGCCATTCAAAAAGAAAAGAAAAGTTCAATGGAGAATTTAATAGCGCTTCTACGGTAGCCACCGGAAGATGGAGGATATCTATAGATTGCTCTTCCAAATTCAGAGCTACTAAGTGCAGTCCAGCTCTAATCCAAGACCTGAATCCGAATCCGCCAACTTTAAAGGTGTGGGGAAGTCCAATTATTAAGTCTATAAGCCTAGTTGTCAAGCAATCATATCCTAATTTAGAATATAAGAAGTCTGCACTTATAACCCAGACTATTGTGGAGATTCTAAATAGAATGGGTATTCGGATTATCGCCGATAACGAGAAAAGCGATGCAACATTGACAATTGACTTGACCGGGAAGGCAGTAAGCGCATATTACTTTACCATAGGCTCTTCATCAGGTTCTAAGGGAAATGACTACTACCTGGGTGCTGAGGTTAAAGGAAAAATAAACCTAACGGCACCAGGCCATGACACACTAAACTTCACAATATATGAGAAAATTTCTCCACCCCTTTCCTTAGTTCCCGGTAATCGACCAAATAATCCTGAAAGTGCTCCTATATATTCAGCATGCATGAAAGCCATTTTAAGAGTATTTTCTACCGATCTTTGGGGTCCGCAGGTAATTGTGCAATCTCTATGGGGACCTACGAATATGTCATTATATACAACTGCTAAATATGAATTAAAAAAGTATGGTCGTGAGTCTTTGCTTGCTCTTTTAGAAGTATTTAGGAATGATGAATGCGAATTGGACATCCGCATTGCAGCAGCAAGGGAATTAGGGGAACTCTTTTCGCCTGATCCGTTGGTTGTTTATGAACTTAACGAAATTTTAAATAAATCCAAAAGTACTGATATAAGATTGCGTAAAACCGCAGCCTTGGCATTAGGCGAGTTAGGTTCGAAATCTGGTGGTGATATAGTTATCGAATCAATCCTGCAAGCGCTGCAAAATGAGAGCTGCACATTACGCATGGCTGGAGCCGAAGCGCTCGAGCGGATGGGTGCGAAAGCTGGAGATAAAGCTATTTTTTCTCTAATAAACGCCCTAGAGAAAAATGAGAGTGAATGGATGCGCACGAGGTACGGAGTAGCACTGACTAAAATTACTGGCAAAAAATTTTGGGATGATGTCAAGAAATGGAAACGGTGGATGAAACAGCAGAAGTAGCTTTGTGTGAATTGATTATTAATCAACTAATGTAAATGTTGTGCCTTTTCTGAAACTAGTTAAATATTTCTCCGTATTCTCATAAGTAATAGATTAGATAACAAATTACACTATTCATTTATTTCCGTAGAATCTGCTCTATAAATTAGAAAGTGATCGACGATATTCATCTTCGCTGTACTTATTTTTGACCCATACAATATCTTGAGGTATTGCTATCTGGTACGAAACTGTACTATCTCCAACAAAAACCAACTATCTGGCGGCCTTCTTTTTTGCAGATACTGTAAACAAACATGCACCCAGACCTGATAGCATTTAGCTGTCAATTTTTAGATAGATCTTTTTGCAGTATTCTTCTGCCATCATAAAATCCCTTCAGCTATTCAGGCTTATGACTACATAATCAATTTTGCCGGTTTTTTGCACTGCTCAGAAGTGCAGCTTACGATCAGGAGCTTTTGGCCTTAGAACCATTTAGAACCATAATGACTTGATCTGGAATTGGAAGACTTTGAGAAGTCCGAAAAATCAAGTATCGCAAACGAAAGCTTTACTCTGAGCCTTAAAGAATT
>JBLIRS010000271.1:0-5395 GCA_049472415.1 bacterium
CGGATTAAAAATAACCGCCTGTTTATCATAATCGAAATGTGATTCCAATATTAATTCGTAATCGGCTGATAAACCGAGCCTGGTTTTGATGTAATCAAAACCCTGATCGGTTGACAGGGTTGCGGATGTAAGGACAAGTCCCTTTAATGGTTTAAACAGATGGGTAACGAGTTGATCTGAAACATCAATGGGCGAAATCCTCAATGAGACCGCATTTTTTCGCCTCTCTCCCCAAAAGACATAATCAGAGTCATTGTGATCACAAATAAAATCCAGTGTATTCTGAATTTCCCGGGTTTTTCTACAACACAATAAAATCGGATCGCAACCGGTTCCTGTTTTTTCAAGAATAGAAGATAATTGCATGAGGATACCAATAAGATCCATAAGTCTTTTCTTTGTATCACCAGCGATGACCTGATCATTTACGGAAAAACGTTCTTCCCTGATCAGTATGGATCCGAAAAAAACCGATGATCTTTCCAGGAGTCTTTCCAATGCCTTTGATAATTCCGCATCCTCCAAATTTGCCTCCGATGCCTCTTTTCGTATATTTCTTGTCAGCTCCTGGATCCGGTAATTACTAACCCCCAATCCAAAATATTCCGTGGCTATATTTTCCAGCATATGGGCTTCATCCAGGACAAGTCTGGAATATGAAGGGATGGCAGATGTTTTTGATCTGATCCTCAGACAGCAATCCGCCATCAAGAGATGATGATTGACCACGACTAAATCAGCGCCAGCGGCTTCCTGCCTGGCTATTGTCACAAAACATCTTTCATAATCTTTACATTTGAGTCCGGAGCATGTATCAGAGGTTGAACATATTTCAGACCATAAGGGATCATTTTCTGAAAGCCATTCCAACTCATTACAGTCACCGGTTTTTGTTTGCGTTTGCCATTCTCTGATAGCCAAGATCCCTTTAGCCGCTCCTGAAAAATTTAAACCCGGACTTGTTGAAAATTGCCTCCATCTTCGCAAACAAAGATAATTTGCCCTCCCTTTCAAAATATAAGCCTTGATTCTATTTCCAAAGCATTTTTCTAATAAGGGTATGTCCTTCCTGAATATTTGTCCCTGCAGATTTTTTGTACCTGTAGATATGACACACCTTAAGCCGAGAAAAACTAAAGGGACGAGATAAGCGAGGGTCTTCCCGATACCTGTACCAGCCTCAATAAGGGCAGACTTTTGCTCCTCCATGGCAGCAGCCACAATACTCGCCATCTCCAATTGTGCGGGCCTGTATTCATAATTGGATAAAACTCTGGTAATAAGTCCATCCGGACCAAGGATGTCAGAAAACCGGTTCATTTGTTATAAATAGGAATGAGTAAAAAATATTACTAAAATTGACTTTGTAACAAACTATCAGGCTATGGGATAAAAAATCGGCTCTTTTTCCTTAATTCATCAATGTCGATAGGAAGATGAATGGAGAATTTAGTCCCCTTATCCGGCTTACTTTCAACCATTATTCTTCCCTTATGACGTTCTATCAGAAACTTACATATTACGAGCCCCAGCCCGGTACCTTTTTTCTTTTTACTAAAAAAGGGCTCGAACAACCGCTCAAGGTCCTTTTCAGCAATTCCGACTCCGGTATCGGAGATTTCGACTATTAAATATTCTTCTTCTTTTAAGGAACTTAGTCTCAACTCGCCGCCGTTGAGCATAGCCTGGACAGCATTGTTGATCATATTAATCAGCACCTGCTGGATATAATCTCCGTCCACCTTAATTTTCGGCAAATCTTTCTTCAAATCCAGAACTATCTTGACATTCTCCGGTATGCTTATCAAATCGATAACCTTTTTTATCAGGTCATTGATATCCACTAAGCTAAGCTCAAGTGACCTGCCCTTTGTAAAATTTAAAAAATCATCAATAATCTTATGGGCGATGGCGACCTCATCCTCCATGATTCCAAAATATTTATCAATCTTGGGATTGTCTGTTTGAATATGGGTTTTAAGATAATAGATGGAGTTTTGAATGACACTAAGGGGATTACGCAGCTCATGGCTTACAAAGGAAACAAAGGTCCCTAAGGTAGCCAGGCGCTCGGAATGAATAAGTTTTGATTGAAACTCCTTGAGAAGAAGGTTCAAGGTCTCGATCTTTTTTGTCCTCTCCCTCACCTTCTTTTCCAGATCACGCTGATACTCAAGGTTCTCTTTCTCGAGCCTCTTTTTCTCCTCGGTCAGAACCTTTTTATCCACAGATCTGCTGACTATGGGAGGAAGATTTTCCTTTGTAACCGGTTTTTCAATATAATCATAAGCCCCGTAACGGATCGACTCTTTGGCGGTTTCAAGATTGGGCTCACCTGTAATAACGATCACAGGCAATTCCTGATCCCTTTCTTTAATTGCACGCAGCAAATCCAATCCGCTCATTCCCGGTAATAGTATGTCCGTTATCACTGTGTGATAGGAGTTTTTATCCAGGAGCTGAATTGCGTCCACAAAATCAGCAGCAGTATCTACTTGGTATCCTTCTCTTTCCATTATCTTTTTTAATGTTATCCGGACACCTTCTTCATCATCTATGATTAGGATACTAGGCATCTTTATCCTCCATTTTAGACAAACCGTCTCTAGTGGGAAAATCGATGATAAATGTCGTATATTCTCCCTTTTTGCTTTTAACTTCCACACGTCCCTTATGATCCGCAATGATACCATAACTTATACTTAATCCAAGTCCCGTCCCTTTATCAGCCCTTTTTGTAGTAAAGAAGGGATCGAATATCTTGTCCATGTCTTCCTTATCGATTCCTATACCATAATCACTAAAAAATATTCGAATATCATCTTTATGACTCCCTTCTCCCTTTTTAACCTCGATCCGGATTCGTTTGTTTGGATCCAGATTTGGATATTTTTCGTTAAGCGCGTCTCTGGCATTGAGAATCAGATTAATAAACACCTGCTCCAACTGACTGGATTTGGCTTTTATTGCAGGTAAGTCCGTATCATAGAATGTCTGTATCTTGATCCCGTCTTTAGCAAGAAAGGCCTCCATAAAAGTTATGGAGGCTTTAATTATATCTGTTATATTACATGGGCTGTGATCCTTTTTATCAGTCCTTGCAAAAGCCAATAAGTTTTGTACAATATTTATGATCCTCTGCCCTTCATTGAGTATGGCTTTCACATAACTTGCATGTTCTGTGGTTGGTGCCAATTCATCCTCCAGAAGGCCTGCATAATTAATAATGGTATTCATTGGATTATTGATTTCATGAGCTACACCTGCCGCGAGCACACCCATGGAAGCCAGCCTTGATGACTGAATAAGCTTGGCCTGAGTTGACTGAAGATCTTTGTAGGCCCCTTTCAGGTCACTAATCAGCTTTTGGATCTCCCGCATGTCTCTGGCCACACATACAGTCCCCAGAAGGATACCCTCTTTGTCACGCATTACAGAAGCAGACAGATTGATGGGGATCTCAACACCATCTTTAGTCTTATAAACAGCATTATAGTTTCTTATGGATCCCTCCGTAATCAGTTTATTTATCTCATCACCCTTGAACAGCAATGTGCCTTTGGCAAAGATCTTATCCACATTTTGTCCTATAAGATCTTTATCACTCTCATAATTCAGCAGTTTTAATATGGCCTGATTAATTGTTCTAATAGTGCCATCGGGATTAACCACGATAAGCGTATCAATCATACTTTTAATAACATTATCGATATATTCCTTTGCATGAATCAACTGATTTTGATAGGTTCTAAGATCATCCGTCATTTTGTTAAAAGATTTAGCCAGCTCTCCTATCTCATCAGTTGAAGAAACTCTTGCCTTATGGCTCAGGTCACCCGCTGATATCCTCTGGGTTGCCTGAAGGAGCTGTCGGACAGGTTCAGTGATGCTTGATGAAAAAGCCAGTCCGGCAATTAATCCGCCAATGACAAGGATAAGGCTAACCAGGATAGCGAAATGCACGGAGGCGGATTTAATCCGGTCGGCCAATTCCTTGGTGCTCTCCCCCTCATTCTTGAAATATTCCAAGAGGGTATCCAACTCGATGATTACATGGTCCGCTATAAAATCCATTTGTTTCATCTTTTTTCCTGCATCAAACTTTAGGGGATCATCAATTGCTAAAATGCTTTCTGCTAAATCCGTTACACCTTTAAAATCATCAAGTGTTGCTATGATGGTCTCTCGTTCTTCTCCCTGCTTAGAGAGTTTTAATAGTTGATCCATTTCATGGGAAAGTTTTTCAATAAGCATTTTATAATTATTACGTTCAACGTCATTCCCCAATATAAGATAATCATGAGGCGGCATAAGTATATTTTGAAAAGAAATTATCATTTCATAAACAGGTTTGGATATCTTTGAGCTTTTATCTTTTGACAGGCTCTCGATTAGTCTTTCAAGATCTTTGCTGACCCGATCAGTCCTGGCATCCATTTTTTTCATCAATCTTCCGGCTTCAATCTTTAATGGATCAGGAATCGAAATGATATCCCTTGCAAGTTCCTCGATCTTTACTATTCCATCTCCTGTAATCTCAAGTGGCTTTGTGACCACATCAACATGCCCACCTTTGTATTCTTCGAACATTTCATTCACTTGATCCAGGGCTTGTTTTAGATTTGTAAGATTGGTTTCAAAATTGTGGATTTCATTAGGATCACCATATATCAGATAATCATGAGGGGGCATAAGGACCTTTTCAAAGGATAGGCGCAGGTTCTGAATTTGACAAATATAAGTCGATGCCTTTAATATTGTCTCCCCTCCCTTTCCTACCCGGTGTATGCTCCAGATTGATACAACAGTCATTGCAAGGACCAGCACTAAAAGGACCATAGTAGCATAAGTCAATTTTTTCCCGATACTAACTCTCATAACCTTGCTTAATTTCAATATAATTATGTCTTGTTCAACGATATATTAACAATATTAATATATATTAAACATCAATAGAAATTTAATTCAGTCTTATTATTAATGAAAGTAATTACATCATAAAATAAATTTTTTGTAACATCAACATTATGTTTATTTGACAAAACAGAATAAACAGGGAAAGTTATAACCCCACATATTTCTTGAAGATGTGGAAGGAGAAAATCCTATCGATCTACAGTGACAAGTCTGCAGATTTCCTCAACTGCTTGAAGTCGAAATTTAGCTGTAAAATGGAAGGTGCTTCCTTTACATAATTGGCTTTCAACCCATATTTCACCTCCCATTATTTTTACCAGCTCTTTTGTAATTGAAAGGCCAAGTCCAATGCCCTTATATTCCCCCGCCGGGCAACTCTTAAGCTGATAAAAACTTTCAAAAATGTTATCCAGTTTGTCTTCGGGAATACCTATCCCGGTATCCGATACAGTAAAATGCAATAGCACTGTGTCTAGCC
>JBLIRS010000272.1:0-5369 GCA_049472415.1 bacterium
TCAAGATGCTTTCACTTTCATATAGAATTTCCTTTAGAAATTAGAAGATGTATGATTCCATATGAACATGGATACGATCCAAAAGAAAACAAACAAGATAATAAATATAATGAAGAAAAAAGCAGATAATAAAAAACTTATATATTTTAAAGATGAAAAGCGCTCCTTTATTCAAATGAAACTTAATCCAAGGTTTATAAGCCTTGGATTAAATTCGTTCAGGGAATATATTCAATTTCTAAAATATGGTCCGGAAAGTGAAAAAGAATCGGGAAGAATGATTTCTTTATTGACCAACACAGAAACATACTTCTTTAGAGAATTGGCACAATTAAACGTTTTCCGGGATTTTCTGCTTCCTGAGCTGAGAAAGGAAAAGATGACCAGGAACGAAAAAAGGATAAGAATATTATCTGCAGGATGTTCTACAGGAGAGGAGGTATATACTCTGGCCATGCTGATTTTTGACAGCGGCATTTTTTTCTGGGGCTGGGAGGTGGAAGTCATTGGTATGGATATTAATGAAAGAGCCATTAAGGCTGCCCGGGAGGGAACATATTATGAACGCTCGTTCAGATTGACTAATCCGGAGTATAAAAAAAGATTTTTTACATTAAATTCGGGTGATTTCATCATAAAAGACAGCATAAAGAGAATGACTTCATTTGTCTCAGGCAATATTACAGACCAGATTACAATAAGTGATATTGATGCGATATTTTGCAGGAATGTTCTTATTTATTTCTCAGACGAAAAATTAAAAACCGCCATAAAGAATTTCCACATGGCGCTTCGGCCAGGCGCCCATCTTATGCTCGGCCATTCCGAAAACCTGGCAGGAGTCTTTAACGGATTTGAAACAAGGCGATTTCCCGGGGCTATTATATATAAAAAAAGAGAACAATAGCATATGCTTATGAAAAAGATATCAGTATTAATCGTTGATGATTCAGCTTTCATTCGAAAGGCCATGAAGCGAATGCTTGGTTCGGATCCCATGATAGAGGTGCTGGGAGAAGCAAGGGACGGAAGGGAGGCCCTGGAATTGTTAAAAAAGCTTAGGCCGGATGTAGTAACACTCGATGTCAAAATGCCTGATATGGATGGTTTAGCGGCCCTTGAACGGATTATGCTTGAAAATCCGATCCCGGTGCTCATGGTAAGCTCACTGACCAGCGAAGGCGGTGAAATCACTCTCCGGGCCTTGGAGATGGGTGCTGTTGACTTTATAGACAAATCCTCATGCGGCACCACCATGGATATACTGGATATCGGAGATTCACTTATTCAAAAGGTAAAGGTAATAGCCGGAGTGGACCTGAAAAAGGTCGTTGAATCGAAGCCCTCTGTCAAACATGTTATTCTTGGCCCGAATACATCAGATTTTAAGGTCAAGGATGAGAGCCCTTCACATATAGTCGCCATAGGCACATCCACTGGTGGGCCCATGTCGCTGGACAGGGTCCTGTCTTTGATCCCCGGAGATTATCCCGGGGCTATCCTGGTGGTCCAGCACATGCCGGTAGGTTTTACGAAATCTCTAGCAGAACGAATGAACCGGCAGTGTCTAATGACGGTTAAGGAAGCCGAAGAAGGTGATCTCATCCTTCCGGGAAATATTTATATAGCCCCTGGTGGATATCATCTAAAGCTTCGACGTTCCGGGGATAAGTATCGTACTGTCATCAGCAAAGACCCTTATGATTACCCTCACCGTCCTTCAGTTGACGTAATGATGAAATCCATTGCGGATAATTGGGATGGAAAGATATTGGGAATCATAATGACCGGAATGGGCCATGATGGTT
This sequence comes from bacterium, assembly GCA_049472415.1. Taxonomy (GTDB): domain Bacteria; phylum SZUA-182; class SZUA-182; order DTGQ01; family JAFGSM01; genus JBLIRM01. Next base: position 1,809 of record JBLIRS010000272.1, read on the forward strand.
CCGAAGGGGTCAAGGCCATAAAAGAGAAGGGCGGCATCATACTTGCCCAGAATGAGGAAACCTGTGTGGTGTTCGGTATGCCAAAGGCAGCATATCTTACCGGTTGCGTGGACAGGATGGTTTCTCTTGATCATTTAGGAACCGAAATCCATAAATTTTCAAGCTAATCTATCGATTGTTAAATATCTTAAAAATTTTTTTATTTACCAGAATTTATTTAAAAAATGAAGGAAAAACCATACAAAACTATTTTGTTATAATAACACAATGTTTATACTATGTTTTCATTAAGTTATTTTAACTCTATATTCCTTTTATTGATGCTTGATGCAGTCAATTCTATACAAAAAGAATTGTTAAATTGAATCCCAAAGAATCTCATTTCATACAAATAGTATTTAATTTCAATGTATTAGAAAGAATTATATTTGCTTGGCATTTTTTTTGAACTAAATTTTAAAAAATTTACTTTGATGCAAATATTTTTATGCCTTGAGGATAAAAAAATGACTCGATTTTTAAAATCAAAATCAGAAAAGATATGTGTGTCGATAGATGATAGTGGATTTTGGGATGTTTTTTTTGAAAAAAAACATAAAAATTGTTAATATTTTATTATTACATATTTTTTTTATTTTAAATTTCACTTCAATATCCTAAAATTATTTTACCATCTTTGTTTTATTTTTAACTTCATTGAATTTTTCTTAAGTAGTCAATCGTGAGGAGGTGATGGAATTTGATTGACTGAAATTTCTTTGTTTTCGATCATCATTATATGACAAAATATATTAAAAAAGAAGGTGATAAATATAATATAATCGTCCTACCATGATATCGTATTAATTTTATAATTTAATTATTCAAGATCAATGGTGTAGCAAGAAGTCTTTTACAAACAGGAAAATAAAAAAACATTGTTGATAATTTGAAATATATGTTTTTTTAATTAAGAGTTAGACTTTAGCAGTACACACCAAAAAGGAGCAAACAGTGAAAAGGACGCTTCAAGTTAGCACACTGATAGTTATTGTCTTATTGGTTTTAGCAAACAGTTCTATGGCAGTAAAACCTGGTGAAATTGTCAATCCCAATGGCTTTCCTAGTGGTCCGCACTATAACCTGAATATAATTGGCAAGAAGGCAGAATTTATATGTCCAGAACAAAAGTACTACTTGCAAGTAACTGATACCGGCACTGAAGGGTGTGTCCCGGACGCCCTTGTGGAAACCTGTCCTGAAGGCTGTGTTTGTGTACAAACAGATATTCCTATCTATGGTAATGTAGTTTTTGTGCCTGAGGATGCTAATGATATAGAGGTTTACATGCAGTCAGGCAGCAGTAAAAGTAAAAATAAAACGGTTGCTGCAATTGATGAATTACAGGTTACTGATCCATGTGCGGTTTTTGATGGAGATCCTGCAATTGTTCAGATTCCTCCAAATGAATTCGGCTACGACGTATATGCCAGAGCATTGGCAAAGCCCACCGAGGTCCCTGAAATGACCATAACACCCGGCCTGGTAAGCGTTGAAGATGAATTCGGTAATGACCTTGTTTGGCTGGGATTATTGACAGATGGGTTTGCTTTTAGTTCTATGTCAGAAACTATTACAAGGACCAAAGGGAAGCAAACAGCTATACCTCTTACCGATCTTTTTCTTTTTACCGGTGATATTTGTTATTTTACAGAGGATTATTGTTTAGATGCGAATGGCGTAAACGTTTGCACAGAGAAGGATTTATGTTGTTACAGCGGAGATTTGGATCCCATATATGAAAAATGTATTGATAAAGACCCTAATCTGGCTTGTCCTGATTACTGCTGCTATGACGATAATCCTTCGGATAGTGTATGTGACGAGTGCATGTCGGTGGATGCAGGCATATGCGAAGAGTGGGCCGGGTATAGTTCAGATGATTTGAATTGGGTTGAAGAGCCAGAGTTTGGTTGTGGTACTGAAGGTACAGGAGGTATGACATTAGTGCCTGATCAGGTTACAGCTTATTGTAGACACTATGATTCTACATGGGTCTTCAACATCGCTGACTTGGTTACCTATCTGTGGGGCATTGATAATGATGGAGTAAAATTGGTTAATGTCCGGTTTTATCCAAGAAGTGAATAGTTGATACTTAAAGCTCTTTGTTTGTAAAAAAGGCAAGGTTAAAAACCTTGCCTTTTTTATTTTCACCAGTCAAACCGAAATCTGGTACTATCAGGAGTTGAATAATATTTGATTTTCAGGGATACCTCACTTATAATTATTTAAATTTTCTACTCAAGTACAGGAAAATCTTAAAATCAGGAGCTTGGCAATGGTATTTAATGTCATATTGGAACCTGCTGAAGAAGGAGGTTTCACTGTCTCTGTACCTGTGCTGGAAGGTTGTTTTTCAGAGGGTGATACTGAAGGAGAGGCATTAGAAAATATCAAAGAAGCAATTCTTTGTTATTTGGAAGGCCTTGAGAAACTTAATGAGGTTTAAGAGAAATTAGGAAACTTATTTGAAATAGGGGAAGGGATTATGAAATCAATCAATGAGCTCAATATGCCCGATGATATTCGTTATGCTCAAGACCATGAATGGGCAAGGCTGGAAGGTGATGTAGTAAGAGTCGGACTTGATGATTATGCGCAGGATCAACTGGGTGATATTGTTTTCGTAGGACTGCCGGAAGTCGGGACAACCTTTAAGAAGGGTGAAGAATTCGCTACCGTGGATTCCGTTAAGGCTTCTGCTGAGTGTTACATGCCGGTCAGCGGTGAGATTGTCGATGTTAATACCGAGCTTGAGGAATCACCCCAGCTAGTAAACCAGAGTCCTTATAAAGATGGATGGTTCGTTCTGGTCAAACCCGATGATCTGTCTGAAATGGAGCAACTAATGACCAGCAACGCCTGTATTGAAAAGCTGAAAGGAAAAGAGTAATGCTTTATCTGCCTCATACGAATGAAGACATTGCTGAAATGTTAAAGGCTATCGGACTGAAAGACCTTGATGGTCTTTTCCCGACAATACCGGACGGGTGCCGGATGAAAGGTGATCTCGATCTGCCTCAGCCAATGACGGAGTGGGAGCTTAATAAACATATGGAGGCCCTTTCCTGTACTATGGCTGTTTCTCCTGAATACAAAGTCTTTATGGGGGCGGGCTCTTATGAACATTTTATCCCTGCGTCGGTTACATACCTTTCGTCCCGGTCGGAATTCGTCACGTCTTATACCCCCTATCAACCGGAAATGAGCCAGGGGACACTTCAGGCCATTTATGAATATCAGACACTTACGGCACGGCTCCTCGGCATGGAGGTGGCAACGGCTTCTCATTATGACGGCGCCACTTCACTGGCAGAATCCCTGCTTATGGCTATTCGTATCACCAAAAGAAAAAAGGTGGCTGTTTCCGGTCTGATTCATCCTCATTACAGACAGGTGGCCAGGACCTATTTTGAGCCCACCGGATTTGAAATCATAGAGCTTCCTTATCTTGAAAGCGGTGTCACCGATCTTAAAAAACTGGATCAAATGGATGATATCGCTGCGGTAGCCATTCAG
>JBLIRS010000273.1:0-5335 GCA_049472415.1 bacterium
TATAAATCTCATAAATATATTATATTATATATTTATATTTTTTATTAATAATCATCAAGGGAAAGGTTCCCAATTCACGCTTGCCACACCTGAATCAAGTTCAAGTATTACAGCATAAACCCTTGAGCTTATCATATCCAGTGAATTATAGAAATAGCTCGAAGTAACTTTTACTGTAGGCGCCCATGGATTTAGAAAGGTATAAACAGACATTACCTTGGAAACCCCATCCAAGGCCTCTAAATCAAGCCAAAGATTCTTGGTTTGATAATAGGCCGGGCATTGAGGTATCGAAAATATATTAACGCCGTTTTTAAGCGTTACGACCCTGGATAAAGGATTACCATAAAAGGTTAGTTCTTGATTTGCGTTCATAGCCTTATCCATAAGTATGATGGAAGCCTCCCCTTCCCCGATAGTTATATCACCGTTAAAGTAATATGTTGATGTTACTTTTATAACAGGCACCCAGCTTGTCTTAAAGATATAAATCTTATTAACCGTCCCTCCTGCGGCTTCTATTAGTTGCCAGAGGTCCTTCGCTTTTATTGGGTTAAGGGGCTTAAAAGGAAATGTAAAAGAATTTAGCCCCAATTTGAAATTGAAACCTTCCAGGACCTTGGCCGTCGTGATCTTCTCTCCGCCCGATTTCTCTACATATTGTACAAGGCCATAGGAGGTAGCGGTATCTGTCGTACCGCCGAGTATGGATTGGGTTCCGTGCACGATGACAAATTTGATTTTTTCTGACTCATTGATGGTTGTTGTGTCAGGATTGTCACCAGTTATGGACAAGGGATAGTGTGTAGATTTTTCAAACAGGTTGTTCAAGTTGAGCGCGGCATATTGTTGATAAGAGATATCAGCGGGATTATAGGTACTGCCTCCGGCGCCGATCATTCCATCCCCGACCCAGGCCGAGATGGGATAATAGCTCTTGGTGTTGTCCGGGGATGTCTGGGGATCTACAGTATAATCATATACATAGGCCAGGACCAAGGCGCCTGTGGCAGGGCTTGTGCCATTGGATTTATATACGGCCTTATGGATGATATCATTGCTCACGAGGTCATTGTTGTTTGGATCGGTCGAGGAAAATCCTCTCAGATTTGCCGTTTTTACGGAATAGTTGCCCGAAAGAAAACTACCGTTTTGTTTTAGTCTGAAGTAATAGGTAGTATCGACACTAAGTCCCACTACGGTTACCTTGGCAAGCCCATATTGTTTTCCGGCTTCACCGGGAAAACCTGTGCTTGTTTCAATAATTTTCTGGGAGGAATCTAAGGTCATTTGGGTCGAGTAATTACTCCCTGTATAAAGAACTATATCACAGCTTGTATAAGTTCCTCCTGTTGTCCATACAACACTAAACGCCTTTGTAGTCACATCGACTATTTGAGGACCGAAAAGTGCCATGGCAGTGGTTTGAGTCATAAAAATAAGAGATATTGAAAATGTAATAATAAAGGTGATTAAAAATCTTTTTTCCCATCCTGCAGGACGTTTCATTGGATGGTGCCTCCTTTCATTCGCTAAAAAAAACTTGTCAACAATTTCAAACAAAGCCAATATCAGCTATTCGAAATTGACGGCTTACTTAGGGAATTTCTTACTCCTTTATTTGCCTTATTATTAATATAAAAAAATAAAAAAATGAAATTATAAACAAAGACAAGGAAATTCATAACAAAAATAGCAAAGAATGATTAACATTTTATATTAAATTTACAAACAAATATAATTCCCCCTTAATATATAGATTTACATAAAAATTATGGAAGCAAAATTGATGCCAAATGTTCCATTTTACGATAATGCTTCATCTGTTTTTACTTTAAACTAAAACCGTGATTATTATAAGCTTTTAATCCATAAGGCTATTCAATTTAATTATGTTATTTCGCAACATAAAAAAAAATTAATAAATATGCATCAAGCTACACAGTTATCATGAATCTCTTTTCATAATTTAGGATAAGAGGAACTGTATTCGATAAAAAATTGAACAACCATTGGGATGCTTTTGGGCGAGTATATACTACCCAGTTTTTTTGATTTTGAAAAATTGTTAAACAGCCTATTATACGTAATTATATCCAAATTATATCAATTAAAATATATCTTGTCAATTGGTTTTACTATTTTTTTTAAACCATGAATTTTAAACGATATTCGATCGATTTGGCATGGGCATTGAGACCTTCGATTCCGGCCAAAATGATAGCCTTTTCACCCATTTCTTTCAAACACTTCTGTGAGTAAAAACTAACTCCCGATCGCTTTGTGAAATCATCCACACCGAGGGCAGAAAAAAATCTGGCTGTTCCTCCTGTGGGCAAAACATGATTCGGGCCTGCAATATAATCTCCGACGGGTTCCGGTGTAAAGTAGCCCATGAAGACAGAGCCGGCATTCCTCACTTTTCCCAACCAGGGCAAAGGATCTTTCAGGGCCAGCTCAAGATGTTCAGGCCCTATCTGATTTGCCAAATCAATAGCCTGCTCCATATCTTTTACAAGAATCATAAGCCCGTAATTGGTCAATGACAAACGGCAAGTCTCCTTTCGTTCCAGATAATTCATCTGAGTTTCGATCTCTTTATTTACAGAATCAATAAGAAGGGAAGAAACAGTAATTAGAATGGAAGACGCCCGCTCATCATGTTCTGCCTGAGACAAGAGGTCCGCTGCAATAAATTGTGGAGGTGCTGTTTCATCGGCCACGATCAGAATCTCGCTCGGTCCTGCCAACATGTCAATATTCACATGTCCAAATACAAGTTTTTTAGCCATGGTAACATAGATATTGCCCGGCCCAACTATCTTATCAACTTTTGGAATAGTCTCTGTTCCAAATGCAAGAGCAGCCACTGCCTGTGCACCGCCCATCTTATATATTTTTTTCACCCCCACCATATCAGCAGCAGCAAGTATGTATGGATTTAACCCTTTATTTGACTGAGGCGGGGAAACGCAATATATTTCATCAACACCCGCAATTTTGGCAGGGATTGCACACATGAGCACAGATGATGGATAAGGTGCCTTTCCTCCCGGTACATAAATACCCACTCTCTGAAGAGGAGTGATCATCTGCCCGAGTATTTCGCCTTCGGGTCCAGGTTGAATCCAAGTATTTCTGCGTTGTCTGCTATGGTAAGCCGTTATTTTATCTATGGCAAATTTGATGGCATTGACCCCTTCACCGGAAATATTCCGATAGGCGTTCTCTATCTCTGATCTGTCAACTGTCAGGTCTTTATTCTCAAGGCATACACCGTCAAATTTTTCGGTGTAACTTAATAGTGCCTGATCGCCCTTATGCCGGACATTATTAATAACCTCCCTGACACCGGCTTCTATTATTTCATCGTCTAAAGATGCCCTTTGTTTAAATTCTTCAATTGCCTGTTTGAATCCTGGATCATCAACCCTTATGACTCTCATATTTCCCGATCCCTCCTGATTGTCGCGCCTAACTTACTAAACTTTTCCTCAATTCTCTCATATCCCCGATCCAGATGGTAAATTCTCGACACAATGGTCTCCCCTCGAGCAGCCAGCCCCGCTAATACAAGACACGCGCTGGCCCTTAAGTCGGTAGCCATTACCGGTGCTCCGTCCAAATAGTCGACCCCCTTAATAACAGCAGTGTGTCCATCTACTTCTATATCAGCACCCATTCTCATCAATTCCTGGACATGCATGAAACGATTCTCGAACACGGTCTCTCTAATAAGGCTAATCCCTTCTGCGAGTGAAAGCAACGCCATAAACTGGGCCTGCATATCCGTTGGGAAGCCCGGGAAAGGGGCCGTGTTTATATCCAGAGGGAGGATTTTTTCTCCATCTTTTCGCTCTATCTCGGTAACTTCACAGGAAAGAGGAGTAATAGCAACCCCTGCCTCCTCAAGCTTTTCGCTTACGGATGTAAAAATTTCGGAAGGACAATTCTTGATAAGCACCTTGCCGCCTGTTATAGCTGTTGCTACCATAAAGGTTCCCGCTTCAATCCGATCGGAAATAATCCTGTGGCTAAAGGGTTTGAGAGAGCTATTCCCATAAATGATTATTCGATCCGTCCCCGCTCCTTCTACGGAAGCTCCCATTTTTTTTATAACTTCAGCCAGATCCTCTACCTCCGGCTCTCTAGCAGCATTATCAATAATAGTTTCGTCCTCTATCAATGCCGCGGCCATCATCAGATTTTCCGTACCCGTGACGGTTGGAAAGTCCAGAACGATATGACCGCCGTGTAATTTTTTGCATCTTGCCTTGACATATCCCCTAATCAATTCGATGCTCACACCCAGCTTTTTTAATCCCTTGAGATGAAGATTAATAGGTCTTGCTCCAATAGCACACCCCCCCGGGAGAGAGACCTCCGCCGTCCCGAATCGGGCCACAAGAGGGCCTAAAACGAGAACTGATGCCCTCATGGTTTTGACCAGCTCATAAGGTACACGGCACGGGGAAATTCCGGATGTGTCCAGTAAGGCAGAATTTCTATCCTTATATACTATTTCAACCCCCAGCAGCTTCAATATCTTTGATATTGTAACCACATCCTGAAGCTGAGGGATATTGGTAATAGTGGATTCTCCTGAAGTCAGGAGAGTGGAAACCAGGACAGGCAGAGCGGCATTTTTTGCTCCGCTTATCAAGACTTCACCGTAAAGAGGTGTCCCCCCGCTAATAACGATCCTTTCCAGTTTATTACCCCTTCTTATAATCCAGGTTTTGCATCCGAAACCGTTCTATCTTTTTTAATATTAGTAAATTCTTTAACTCAAGGTAACCTTCCAGCCATGACCCTGTCCATTCTTCCATAATCTTTGAAAACGGTTATTTCCTGATAACCGCAATCCTTCATCATATCCCTAACAGGCATTGCCTGGTTTTCCCCAATCTCCATTATAAGAGATCCCGGTGATTTTAAAAAGGAGGCAGCTTCGGGTATCAAGCGCCTATAGAAAGAAAGCCCATCTTTACCGCCGTCTACTGCGAGCCTTGGTTCAAAATCCTTGATCTCTGGTTGAAGTTTTTTTATTTGGTCTGTAGGGATATAGGGCGGATTGCATACGATCAGATCAAAGCTTTTTTCCTGACCTTTTGCCGGCTCAAAAAGATTTCCGCACAAAAAACTTATACGCTGCTGAACACCATGCCTGCTTGCATTTTCCTCCGCAAGCTTGACAGCCTGCGCAGAGACATCCGAAGCACAAAAGGAAGCGGAAGGTAATTCCTTGGCCAGGCTTATTACAATGTTTCCGCTGCCTGTACACAAATCGAATATTTTATCTGCAGAACCGGCAAATTTAAGGGTGCATTCCACA
>JBLIRS010000274.1:0-5316 GCA_049472415.1 bacterium
GAAGTCCAGCCTAATGTACCGGAATTGATTATCGTTTCTGCCAGGGAACCACCTACCCTCAGATTCGGATCTGCAAAAATGGGCAGATTCAGATCAACGGTGAAATCTCTCCCAAAGAGGGTTTTGAGGTTCGGATCCGCCTCTTTCCCGAACTTGTTAGGATCAGCGCCTAAATCTGTCCAGTATTTCACGACCGGATCATTCGGGTCATCTGGATACTGAAGAAGGAGGAAGTTGTTCGGATTGAGCATTATTTCGTTAATTTGAGAGTATTCAGAGGCTTGTCCGTTAATATCATGGACCGTAATGTCCAGGCCTTCATAATCAGCGATAAAAAGAAACCTGTAGGATTTAAAGATCTTAGCATATAATGGCCCCATACTAAAAAGATAAGGATTGCAAAGTTTAGATGAATAACTTCTTTCCGCCCTGAAATAAATATCATCTATGCGAAAATTATAAGGGCTAATTACAATCTGGGTAGCCTGATCCATATACCAGTCTTCCTTACATTCTAAATCATCATAATGATCAACGGCTTCCATAATTATCCTGGAAACATCAACCCACACATCATGCCAAAAATTATCCTTTAATTCATTAAGAACATAGACCGTAACCAATAAAGATTCTTCATCAATTAAAGTCAAGTCCTCTGAATAGCTTACGTTTTTTTTGTCAATTTTAACAAAGGGAGAATATTGATGAGAATTAAGCGTCTCTTTAGGCGGTTTATCAAAAATGATTTTAAGTATTATGTTATAGCCCGATTTCGTTAACCCTCCGACATTAAAATCAAATATCCTTGGCACTTCAACGGATCTATAATAAAAAGACACTATAGGATACGTATCAAGGCTGATGTAATCAATAACGTAATCCTGGCCCTGTGTCGAAGGAGTAAAGAGATCATAAGCAAATCGTTTTTCTGCATAAGGCTTGTCAAGAAAAAATATCGACCCGGGATAATTCACGCCAAGCACCCAGCTTGCCTTAAGAAAATCAAATATCGGGACTATTCCAGTCGGCCAATTATTCATCTCACACCATCCAAGGCTCCATCCTTGACTGTGTATGGTGTTAGTATACTCAAAGTCCTCTATCAGGATGTCACCATCTATTATGGTTGATCTCTTTGAAACAGGCGGGTTATTTGACGGAAAATAAGAATATGGCGGGAACCCAAAACCCACCTGTGCCATGGCAGAAGTTGATATGAAAGTTGCTAAAGATGTAATTAAAATTATGCAGGCCAGCAACCCTTTTAAGGATCGGCTCATACTCCGGCTCTCCATTTAAAGAGTTGATATATTTTTTCTATAATTATATTACCATAAATTCCCAAAAAGTACAAATTTTGCTATATAACTTTTGATACAAGGGATTGATTTTCCTTAATCGTTTGATAATTAGTCTTTTTAAACTTTATAATAAGACTTTATAATATATAACATTTAGCCACTAATGATATTTAATTTCTATAAAAGACGGCTCCGGAGAGAATCACAAAACATCTCCATCTCTTTTATAAATCCCTCCAAGACTGATTCATAGATATTGGCAAGCTCATTTAATCTATTTTCATTCAATTCAAAACCATAAATATGTCTTACGACATGTCTGTAGCCCAGAAACTTCAAGAGATTTTCATAAAGTACTTTGGAAATTACCGGGGTTCTTTGGCCTATTTTTAGTCTCATATCAAGGAGGAGCCTTTTATGCCGATTTTCTCCTTTTGGTAACCCGCCATTTATCTCTTCAGCAATTATTTTCAACTCCTATGTAAAAATCTGCAAGATAAGACGCCTTGGTTCTCAAAAGATATTTATCCATTTGAGGGTATTTTTTAAGAAATTCCTGATATTCACTTTTTAGATTTAATAATTTGTCAATCTCTTCATTGATCTCAGAGATGATCCTTTCTATAAGCATTTCAAGATTTTTCATAGATAATCTTCCCTTTTTTTATATATTCTTTCATTCTTGTATTGGCATCCTCAATAGGGATCAGATCCACATTAAATTCACCGGCTTCTATTAATAGTTCTCCCAGGGCCTTAAAAAAACAATTGTGCGGAAGTCCTTCCACGCATAAATCAATATCCGAGTGTGAGTGAAAATTATTTTCGTTAAGGCAGGAACCTATTAATATAATTTTCTTAATATGATACTTTCTTATCAATATGTCCCTGAGGATTTCTATAACTAATTGAGCTTTTTTGTATCTCTTCTTTCTTTGCCTTTCTAACCCTGCTAGTAAAGTATCCATTATTTTTATTTTTTATGTATTTTAATTAGAAATGAAAAACATAGCTTCTCTTTGAGATAATAATCAGGAATTATGCGTTTTGTCAATAAAGAATAAAAGGGTAGTCACAGGAAACTCGAGACAAGTTTTATCATTAAATTAAAAATATTTACTCATTAAGGTTTCTTGATTTTTTTCATGAAAAGCGGTTAATATAATCTTGATCATAAATTAAATTAATAACGGGGAAAAAATTGGGAAATAAATAAAGGATGATTAACAGATCTTTTGATTTCATAAAAAAAACATTGATAATTGCGGTTATCTTTCTATTTTTTCAACCCGAAATCATCTTTGGTAAAATCCTGCCGGAAGAAATAACCGAAAAAAATCAGGATGCCGGAGTTATCTTAATTGGTGAGGTTTACGATGTGGGTGCCGCGATTTTATTGAGAAACGCCCCTGAAAAGCCTATGGCAACACCATTAAATCGATTTCTTGTCTTGAAGGTCGTTCATGTAGTAAAAGGGGAAGAGGATATAAAACCCGAAAGTCTCATACATATCTTATCCGTTGATAATCAGGAAGAACAAAAGAAAGAAAATAAAAAGGCTCAAAAAGACTTCCCCTTTCAAACAGAAAAAGGATTCCTGATTATCGTATACGCTGATCCCGTTCCCTATAATCCTGGCTTTTATAAGCCATTATCCGGGCAAAAATCTGTTTTTATAATCGGACGTTCATTATAAAAGTTCATTATAAAAAGTGAACAAATCAAAAACCATTTTCATAGAAGAGTTAAAATAAACCTGAAAAAAAGAAAAGAGATGCCGGGAAGGCTTGATATCCTTCCGGGCATCCCTTTCCAAATGCCTTTTCCAAATACAAGAACAATATATGGTCTAAGTCTTTTCTGTCGCTAACCAGTTATGCAGTCCGGGCAGGTTGGACCGTCTTTCACCGGGTGGCATTTTCCGTCACACACTCCACCAAAACAGTCACTACAGTCAGTGCAATCAGGATCGTCTCCAAACAAACAGTTCGGACCGCAGCAGCCATCCGCAGCACCGCAAACCGGCCAAGTGTTATCACATCCGGCACCACAGGTACCTGGATTTAGACATGCATCAATCGTGCAGCTCTCACCATCATCGCAGTCCGCATCGACCCTGCAGGCAGGTTCATTGCATTCTCCGCTACAGCATATGTTATTGTCGTTGCATAATTTATTATCCGGAAAATTAGCATATACGCAGCCGGAATCCACACACATGTCTTCCGTACATGTGTTATAGTCTTCACAATCCTCATTATCCACACAGGTGAAACTGCAATCGATAGCGCAGTTATCTGCATCTTCCGGTCCTTCGCATATTCCATCACCGCAGCAATATGCTACAGGCTGGTCCATACTGCACTGCCAACCCTCGCTTGTGCATCTGGAGTCATCACAGGTCCCGGTATCACCGCAACAATAGCGCCCGCTGGGTTTGCTGGTCAACATTCCCCTGCAATCAAACGGACAGGATTGACAATCTTCCCCTCGTTTCGGTTCACATACGCCATTGTTGTTGCAACCGGTATCGTCACTCCCAATACAGTCATTCGGACATATGCCACATATCTCACCCTCTTCACATATGCCATCATTATCACAGATACAAAAAGGATCACTCAAGCAGTCAGGGTCGTCACAGTCAACCAGGCCGTCACAATCATCATCGATATTACCGCTGCAGGTTCCTTCCGTACCACCGCAGTCCGAATCCGCAGCGTCAAGGCAACCATCACAGTCGTTATCCAACATATCACTGCATATGACTTCAGGACTAATAGGGATCCAACAATCCTCTGTACAGATGCACTGTTCTTCAGTATCACAGATGCCGTCACCGCATTCTGTTTCCATGATAAGGCTGAAATTTGCCATACCGAATCCAAGGTTATTTAAATGTCCGGAATAGGCTATCCAGAAAGTGCCGTCATCATTGGGGCCGGCATTTGTTCCCCAACTATTTTTGCACAAGTAGGCACCTTTAGAGTCATCCCAGCCTATGAGAAGCACAGCATGCCCCCCCTGATAAGTGCCGGAAGTATTGACATACACATCGCCAGGGTTGCCATAATTCCAGTAAGTATAGAAATCACTGTAAACATTAAATCGCCAGTAACTAGGGCCATAAACATAAAGAGAGTTTTTGAAATCATCTGATGTTACAGGTACTGTGTGCCAGTTGATCACACGATAAACAAGCTGATCGCATGAGGCTTCCGCACATGGTGTCGAGTCGGTCGCAGTATAAGGAAAACAACTCTCGTAGAGCGGGCCCTTGGCTTCCCAGTACCGGATTGCTGACGAACTACCCCCATCGCAACCTGACATGCTCGTGTTGCATGAAACCTGCTGCTGTTCTGAGAGGTCTTCAGGACCGAAGCTGAAAGTCTTCAGCATGTGTGATTCCATGGCGCCGACACTGGCAAAAGCCCAGCATGATCCGCAAGACCCCTGATTCTTCGCCGGTGTGACAATGCCTTCATCCCTGGCATCGTACGCTGGTGAAAGAATATCCGCAGCCTCGGTCATGCGACCCGGAGTAACCCTGAGATGCCTTTGATAGACTTCTGGATCTAAAGGGATATCACCAAGTCCGTATTCCTGGGCAAGTATGCCCTTAGCTGAAAAGAAAATCAGGCAAAGAATAATCAAAAGCCCGATCAACCAATTTTCCTGTACTCTTATCTTTCTGATATACATGTTCATACCTCTATATTTTTAAATACTGCTTTTACTCACGGAGAAAACAACAATCTTTCATTCTCCAATCAGCCACCGGGATTATTCCCGAATCGAGTCCGCCATAGCCACAAGCCTTAAAGTTGCGCTCAGACCTTTAATAAACGCTTCCAGCTAACGTTCAATCTCAAAATAGTCACTCTGATCAATATCCGGAAAATCAAACACAATTGGTGTACAGGCACCCTTAGTAATCACATTCAATGTGCAGTCAAAAGATTTTCCCACTTTAATTCCATACTTCTTTAAAAATTTAGGTCCCGGATACCACGAG
>JBLIRS010000275.1:0-5279 GCA_049472415.1 bacterium
ATTAAAGGTTTGCTATATTGCTATAAAAATAATAAGGAATAGCTTGAAATATAACTAAACATTTTTAGGGACTTAGATTTTATGTACATAAGCTTACTAACTGTTTTAATAATAGGTTATAAAAAATAAAAATTATAAATTAATTATATGATAAAAAATTAAATTTCTTTTTCTCTGTTACAGGCTAACTAGAAATGCATTTTATATGCATTGCTTGGCTTCCTTTTTTTATGCTCAATTCATTCTAAATAAAAATTCAAATAATAAACATAAAATCAAATATATAGTTAATTATGACATTGGATTGGTCTCTTAGTTAAATAAAAAATGAGTCATAATTTATATTCATTCATTCATATTTTTTTTAAGGTTTGTTTTGGGGACGTAAAGGATGCCATATTAAAAAAATGCCGAAAAAATAATGAAGATAAAAGATCGGCATCGGATTTTTGTTAAGGAGAGTAGATAATCATTAATACGAAAAGCTTTCATCTCTATCTATGGATAAGTATCCTCCTGATGATTTTTATTGGAACATCATATGGGATGTTTGAATACACAAAGAGATCTTCCTTTTGTAAGGGATGTCATGAGATGAATCAGGCGCATGACACATGGATATCATCAAAGCATGGCCCTATCTTGGGAGATATAGACAGTTGTATGGCATGCCACGCGGAAGAAGGAATGCTGGGGTATATTAAAGCAAAACTGGAGGGTGTAAAGTCTGTTTACTATCACATTACAGGGCAGATTACAGGCAGCTATTTGGAAGTAGCAAGAGGAACAAAACCGGTTTATTGTACAAAATCAGGTTGCCACTCTGTGGACAATCTGGATTCCGGGCTCAAAATAAATGTAAACCATAGATTCCACGCACAAAAAGGTTTTAATTGTGTATCCTGCCACGACCGGATAGCGCATGGCTGGGATGAAGGTCTTCGTAGTACGCCGAACATGCAGGATACATGCTTTAATTGTCATAATAATGAGACCGCGTCACATGATGATTGCGGGATGTGTCATATCTATCAGGAAAATATGCTTAAAGGGACTGAAGGTGTGGGAGTGAGAGGGATGCCATCCCCTCACAGCGACGATCTCTCATGCAGGGACTGCCACGAACAAGCATGTTCTCCTGATCTTAAAAACTGTAGCGACTGCCATGACAGTAATATCATAGATGAAATGATCTCTATTCAGACAGAAATAAGTATGGAGATTGAAAGACTCAGGGGCACTCTCGGGCAGCTTGAACGAATAGTTAAACGGTATGAGTCATATGACTCAAAGGTAAACCCTGGCATTGAACCCCTTTTTAAGCAAGAGCTTGGGCTTTATGATGATGCAAGAAAAAATTATGAATTTATTTTAAAGGATTTAAGCAGGGGGTTCCACAACTTTGAATATGTACGGAGTCTATTGCAAGTTTCTACTGAAAAAGCGAATATGGCTATTGCCCTTTTTTCAACATCCGGTTAAAGTATTGGTCAATTGAAATAAGGCGGTATTCTTTAATTAATATCTTCCGGGCAAGCCTGTATTTTCTGATCGTTGTTTCCCGAAGGCAATGAAACAATCACTTTAGTCCCCTGCCCTGCTTCGCTTTTGACCAGTATTTTCCCGTGATGAACGGTCACGATCCTTTCAACAAGGGCCATGCTAACACCTGTGCCGGAGTGATCGTGCTTTTTAGCCAGTTCTCCCCGGAAGGTAGGCTCGAAAATGCATTTTATTTCTTTCGCAGGTATTCCTATACCTTCATCAGTAACCTTGAATTCTATATGTCCGTCCTGATGAGAAAGCCAAATTGAAACGTTCCCCTTTGGATGACTGTATTTGATGGCATTTTCAATGATATATAGAAAACCCTTTGACAGGAGATTCTTATCTCCCATTATTATTGGAAGGCCTCCCTGTGGTTCGAACCTTATGTTTATATCTCTTTTGCCTGCGCTCTGCCTCAATCCGGTCAACAGGGAATCAATAAGGGACGCGCAATCCACTTCCGCCTGATCGTGCCATTGTTCACCAAGGAGTGAGAGGTCGAGTAAATCGTTAGAGAATCTCAGGAGCTCTTCAACCCTCATATCTATCCTTTTGAGCATGTCTTTCTGTTTTTCCGGGTCGTTACTTACATATCCTCCCAGAACGACTCCGGCACAACTCTTGATGGCTGATAAAGGCCCTCTGATATCCTGGGCTACTGTGACAAGGATATCGGTTTTCTTCTGGTCGGCAATCTGGAGACGGTTGTTTATCTCCTTTAATTCTTTGTTCGCCTGTTTCAGTTTAACAGTCGCGTCCTCTACCCTTTTCTCTAATTCGAGATTCCATGCCTCGATCTCATCCCAGGATTTCTTTAATTTGTCGGTCATGATATTAAAGGATTTGGCCAGTTCACCTATTTCGTCCGCGCTATGAATCTCTATATGATAATCAACATCCCCTGCGGCTACCCTTCGGGTTGCAAGGGTCAGTTTTTGGATGGGTACATGAATAAAACGATATATAAAGTAGAAGATTTCAAGGGAGAACAGAAGAAAAATAATAATGGTGGAGATGATCATTACCTTTTTGCCTGCCATAATGGACTTGTCAAGACGGGAAAGAGAGGTGACGATATTCAGTATCCCCAGGATCTGCTTTTCTTTGGGATGACACTGGTAACAAACTGTCTCATTCTGTATGGGATTGAAAAGCTCGACAAACCGCTTTCCCTCATGATCCTTGTAGATCCGGTGGATAAATACGGTTAACGGCGGCCTGTCCGGATTTGAATGGCAAAAGTTGCACCCCTGATCCTCTTTGCCGCCGGTTTTTCCTAGGTCCTCCCTCCAGGAGGAAGCCTTGATAGTCCCATTGCACAAAATAGACACCTTGACAATATCATCGCGGTCTCCGATGGCCTCAAGAATCGACTGGATTTCTTCATGGCTTCCATGCTTTATCATATTCTCACGGATAGTGGCTTTTATGGTATCCGTTAATCGATGGGCCTGAAGCTTCATCAGGTTAAGAAGCTCTTTTTCGTGGGTCTCGTTTGTCAGGTAGAAAGAAATGGCAATGGCCACCAGAAGAAGTATGCCGATGTAAAAGATTACCTTGAGGCTAAAACTCTGCTGTAAAAAAAGCGACTTTATATGGGCTGCCCTGTCCTGGTTTTTTTTGTGCCTTGCCAAGTCTTTCTCTTTGTTAGCTTTTTTGTATTAAAATAAAGATTAAAGACTGATCTATCTTATATGATTTAGGTCTAAGAATCAAAGGCCGATATGCAGGGGGTAATATTGAGCGATGTCAATTTTGATTTTAGGCTTGAAACTTTTAATGTTTAATATATAATTTAATTTATATCCTTTTGATGATAAATATATAGTTTAATGAAACTGAAACATATTGGAATGAAATTTGGATTAGATTAGATTCCTTTTTATGATAAATATATAGTTTAATGAAACTAAAATATATTTGAATGAAATTTGGTTGATAGGAGAACACATATGGAAAAGATTACAAGATTTGGCGTTTCCATGAATTCCAAATTGCTCCAAAAGTTTGATCAGTATATTCATAAAAAGGGATATACAAACCGTTCGGAAGCCATACGCGATATCATCAGGGACCATTTTGTCTCACAGGAATGGATGGCGGGTGAAACAGAAACTGTGGGAACTATCACACTGGTTTATAATCATGAATCCGGAGACATTAGCCAACGTCTTTTGGAATCACAGCATAACTACTGCAATTATATTATTTCAAGCATTCATGTTCATCTGGATGAACACAATTGTCTTGAAGTCCTTGTGGTTAAAGGAATAGCAAAGAAGATCCAGGAGATAGCCGATCATCTCATCAGCAACAGAGGCGTGAAACACGGCAAGTTGACCGTTACCACTACGGGCAAGGAAATACTTTAAGGCGCTGTTAAAAAACTTTCGATGTTGCTTGATATGCAAAAAAATATTTTAATATCTATATTTAATATCCATATTCATAATATAAAAATATTCATAACATAAAAATTATTTTCTTGACATATCAAAAAGGCTTAAATATAATCACATGAAGACTTATGGCCAGGTTCCACCTAAATTATCAGTATTATATTATATTTATCAGTATTGTTTTAGATTTTTTAATTCATTTATAAACAGAAGGAGATAGCAATGTACTATTTTCGAAATTTGTGGAGGAAACGGATATCTTTATTACTGGGCCTTTTAGTCGTAAGTGTTATTTGGTTTATGCCTCAGGGGATTATGGCAGCAGAGTTGGTACCGTCTGACAAGATAGAAATAAGCGGGATCATAGAGGTAGAAGCACAAAGCTTCAGAAAGAAATTCATCTACGATCCGAATAATTCTGAAGAGAAGACAGAAAGTGATAGCGATATTACCCTGGCAACAATTGAGGTCGGAATAGACGCGGAAATCAATCCTTCCATCCAGGGGCATGTTTTATTTCTCTGGGAAGAGGATGAAACTGAAGAATTTGATGATTTTCTCGATGAGGCAACCATCACTGTTTCAAATCCGGAAAAGTGTAATTACTACTTTACAGCAGGGAAGATGTACCTGCCCTTTGGCTCTTTTGAGTCGAACTTCGTAATCGATCCCATGACCCTTGAGGTTGCTGAGATAAATCAAACAGCAATTCGAATAGGGCATAAAAAAGGATTTACTGATATATCATTTGGATTTTTTAATGGAGATGTCGAAAAGATCGATAAAGATAATGAGATAAACTCATTTTTTGCCAACGCAAGCATTGCATATTCACATGATCAATTTAACATGAACCTTGGATTATCCTATCTTTCCAATATGGCTGATACGGAGAATATGCAGGCGGTAATGAATCCGGATGGAGTTAATGAGTATACCCAGGGGATGGGCGTTTTTTTCAGAACGGATATGGATACCTGGTACTTTTCCGCTGAATATCTTGCAACAACCGAGAATTTTGATCCCGGGCAGTTTGACCCAAATGAAACAGCAGTTGAGGTTGTTAATCATATTCGTCCGGAAACATACAATCTGGAATTTGGTCTAAAGACCAGGGATAAAGCCTGTCTGGCGTTGAAATACGAAAGAGCGGATGACTTGAATTTACTGGATTTACCGGAAGAGCGTTTCGGCGTCTGCCTTTCCTATTCATTATATGATGATGTATTATTAAGCCTGGAATATCTCCGTGAAAAATTCGATAAACCTAATGTAAATAAAGACAAAAATGATATTGTAACAGCGCAATTGGCCATTGCTTTTTGATGCATG
>JBLIRS010000276.1:0-5234 GCA_049472415.1 bacterium
TCACCTTGAAAATATATCTATGAAGCATGAAATGGAACTCTGTGAAACAAAAAATATTTTGCAGGACAAAAAAAAATTAAAAGCGGATAATTACGTAAAAAAATTTTTCTGGAAAAGGCTTTTCAGAAAATGAGATTAGGCCCTGATTATCCAGAATATATAAAAAAATAAATTCCTAATATAACACTCCACCCTTGCCCCGAATTTGAACACATTTTTTCAAGTTTAGTTATTGATCTAAAAACAAAAGAGAAGGATTTAATATTCAGATATATTTTTTAAGAGGGAAAAATAGCTGGTCCTATCTCTATTTCTGTATTTTTGACAACATATTTATATCTGCATCCCGGAAATTTAATCCATGCTTAATAAATTGGGATTAAACTAAGTTATCGATATGAAAATCAGGGTGCCATATAAAAAAAATTTCTTAGCTGCATTTTGTCCGATAATAATATAATAAAGTGTTTCAGGGAATCAGGAGGAAAGTAATGAATGCATGCCAAGAATTAAAAGAAAGCAATATCTCAAAAATTAATTCAAAAGATCAAAAAATCGGCGATATCTTGATTAAGGAAGGACTCATTACCAGGTCTCATCTTCAAGCAGCATTAAACCATCAAAATAACCTTGAAAAATATAAACCTGTTGGACAAATTTTAGCAGATCAGGGGATCATTACACAAAAACAGCTTAATCTTTTATTGGATCGTTTTGACAAACGGCCTCGCCTTGGAGATATATTGATTCAGTCTGGAGTCATCACCAAAGAAGCCATCAACATTGCATTGGATTATCAGAAAAAAACAGGCCTTCGACTTGGAGAGACACTTGTGGAGCTTGATTTTATTTCAGAAGAAGTGATGAGACAAACATTGTGTATCCAACAGAATATTCCCTATGTTGATTTTAGTAATATCAAAATCGATGAAAGTCTTTCAAGACTGATTAACAGAAACTATGCGCAAAAACACCGAATTGTGCCAATCGCAAAGATTGGCCGGGTCATAACTTTGGCAATGGATGATCCTACTGATACAGAATTGATCGAAGAGCTCCAGGCAACTACCGGCTTTAATATCAATGTAGTAACGTCAACAAGAGCAGCTATTCTGGATGCTTTTAAAAAATTATATGAAGAAAATATGGTCAAGGAAATCGATCTTGGGGTGCAGCTTATTGAGGAAGAGATCAATGAATCGCAATTGGAGTCAAAGTATCTTGAGAATGAACAAAGCAAACATGCCGATACCCTGGTAAGGCAGATAATCAGTATCGGCTTGAAAAATTCTGCTTCTGATATTCATGTTGAAACCATAGAAAAATCCGTTTTCATAAGATTCAGGATCGATGGTGTGCTCCAGGAACTTTATTTAGGCACTCTTGAGAATGAACTCAAAAGGCTCTCCAAAGAGATTGTTTCGCGTATTAAGATTCTCGGAAGATTGGATATTGCCGAAAAACGACGGCCCCAAGATGGAAGTTTCCGGGTAAAGGTAATCAAACACGGGCAGGAATATAAAATTGATTTTCGTATATCAATTGTCCCGGGCTACTATGGTGAAAATGTGGTGTTAAGAATTTTAGATCCCCGAAAAGCACCGAAATCGATTGATCATCTGGGATTTTCTAAAAAGATTAATGAAAAATTGCTCCGGCTATTGAAAAGAAACACTGGAATTCTTCTTGTCACCGGGCCTACAGGGTCAGGAAAAAGTACCACATTATATGGTGCAGTAATGACTGCATACAGGCCTGGAATTAAAATTTTATCAGCCGAGGACCCTGTTGAATATGTTTATGATAAAATAACTCAATGTGAGGTCAATCCAAAGATTGGAAATACCTTTGCCAATTTTGTGCGAGCCTTCCTGAGACAAGATCCTGAAATTATTTTGGTTGGAGAGATAAGGGATCACGAAACAGCCGAGATGGCTTTTAGGGCGGCACAAACAGGGCACATGGTTTTGAGTACCTTGCATACCAATGATTCTTTTAGCTCAATTACCCGCCTGTTGGACCTCAAGGTGGAATCGAGTTTAATATCTTCCTGTCTTTTAGGTGTTTTATCTCAGCGTTTAGTCCGAAGGATTTGTCCGCATTGCAAGGAGCAGGATTTGCCTCCTAAAGAGCTGCTGATGGAGTTTTTTGATGTTCCTCCATCTGATATAACGTGGTTCAAAGGAAAGGGTTGCTCAAAGTGCCACCATACCGGTTACAAGGGCCGCATTGCAGTCGCTGAATTGTGGATTCCGAATGAGAAGAACAAGATCCAAATCAATAGGGGGGCCGGGATTGATGAAATTAGAAGGATCTCTTCTCAAAACACCATCTTTATGGCAGAAGATGCCATGGAAAAGTTAATTAATGGGGAGACCGATCTTGAGGAATTAATGCGCACGCTTCCTTTTTCCAGCGTCTATGAATTTCGCCACATTGTAAGTAACTCTGTCCCTCCCGAAAATTCAATCCCTGCTTAATTACAAATGCTTATATGGCTTTACTCTTTGAAGTGAATCTAATTCAATAATTTTTAATTTGTAATTAGGATTGCTTCATAATACATTGCTGTGGCAACAATCAATCTATCTATCATGCATCTCCATATCATTTTCTATCTTATTTGCCACTTTTAGAATATCAACATCTAATATCAAAATCAAACGAAAGGTTTTCAAGGTTTGTAAGGTTTACCCTGGGGGTCCGCTTTCTGAATCGATCTAAAGGTACTTATGCAAGCTGCCAAGATCTTGTTACTCTCCCCGCTGGGAGAAAGGCATGGACCAGCAACTTGGTCTCTTTTTGGTACGTGTCCTTTAATCCAACGCGGAATCGTTCCTTTCCGGCTTCACCCTTCTGCCTTATCACATACATACCAGTATAGTTATACCGCCGGGTGCTTAGAGAATAGTGGTGACTCTTATTTCGTCAATCCACATAGTACGGCTTATTCCATCATCCAAATTCACACCCCAAATTTGGCTCAATCATAATTGTAATCTTTCCCATGAACAAAGGCAATAAAATACTTCCATGTGTAATCTATGTATGGGGAAACGTTGACAGAAAATATTTTAAAAAATAATCTTTATACAATGTTATCTATTTTGTGGATCATAAATATGGATGATATAATAAGCTAATGCTATAAAAGTATTGAACATAAAAATGGAAACAAAAAAATGAAACCGGAAGAACTTAGATTAATCATAAAAGAAGGCGAAGGTCTAACAGTAGAATTTAAGGAGAGGTATTCACCTAAAATTAATCGTGATATTGTCGCTTTTGCTAATACAAAGGGTGGTTATATTTGTCTTGGTGTTACTGATAATGGAAAAACAATAGGCGAAAGATTAACTAATAAGCTTAAAGCAGAAATCAATGATCTTGCCAGAAAATGTGAGCCTTCTATTAATATCAAAGAGATTTCTCAAGTTGATAGCGTGATAGTTATTGAAATTGAAGAGGGAATTGATAAGCCTTATAGTTGCAGTGATGGATATTTCAGACGTCTTGATGCAGTTACTCAAAAGATGTTCCAGAAAGAAGTTCGGGCAATTTTTCGAGAGTCTGAGCAGATATCTTTTGAGGATCTCTTTCCTAAGGAGTTTAGTGTAGCCGATATTTCGTTAAAAAAGATTAAGGCATTTTTGGAGGAGGCGCAGACTTCTTATAGAATCAGCAAAAACAATCTTACATCATTTTTATCTAGTTTGGGTATCCATAAAAAAGGGAAAATCAACAATGCCGGCGTTTTGATGTTTGCTTCAAAAGTTGAAAGGTTTATCCCTTATTCAGAAATTATTCTTGCTGCCTTTAAAGGAAATGACAAAAGATACATTTATGATCGAAAGGACGTTCGCGATGATCTTCTAATTCAGTTAAATGAAGCCATTACTTTTATTATGAAGCATTTGAACGTCCGTAGTGAAATACATGGAATTAATAGACAAGACATATATGAACTTCCCTTAGATGCTTTACGTGAAGCATTAGTAAATGCCATTGTCCATCGGGATTATAGTATGAGAGGAACCAGTATATATGTGGAAATATATGACAACAGAGTAGTAATTGTAAATCCGGGTGGACTTCCATCGGGTATTACTAAGGCAAATTTTGGTAAGGAATCAATCCGGAGAAATTTAATTATTGCTGACTTATTTCACCGAATGGGCAAGGTTGAGCGTATTGGGTCAGGTATTGGTAAAATGATATCCCTTATGTGTGAAGCTGACTTAAAAGAGCCTGTTTTTGAAACGGAAACCTTTTTTCGGGTTATTTTTTACCGCGATCCCAAATATTCTTTAAAGAGAGAGGGTATTGAGGAAGTTAAAGAGAATGGATTAGTAGAAGGGTTGGTAGAAGGGTTGGTAGAAGGGTTGGTAGAAAATCAGAAAAAAATTATTGAGCTTGTAAAGAACAATCCTAGAATTTCTAAAAAAGACTTATCAAAAAAAATCGGGATAAGCACCACGGCTATTGATAAAAATATAATTAGTTTGAAGAAAAAAAATTTGCTTAAACGTATTGGTCCGGCAAAAGGTGGATATTGGAAGGTTCTTGGAGGGTAAAATGATAACAGGGGATGCAGAATTGTAAAGTGCTGACTTCATGATAACAAAGGCGCGCCTGACAGGATTCGAACCTGTGACCCTCGGATTAGAAGTCCGATGCTCTGTCCAACTGAGCTACAGGCGCATTTTAAAAAAGCACATTATTTTTAGCACTTTTTGAGGATTCAGTCAACTGGCAAGATCTCACCATGTAATAAAAGCCCCCATGAGTTATGACCCCATGAGTTATATGAGCTCATGTCTTAAACTCATTTTAAAATTTTTTACAAGTCAAAAGGAAAAATGTTATAAATTTGAATTAACAGAAGAAAGATGGCAACATATTATAAAGGAACATCCAGAGGAAAGGTGATACGAAATATGATAAAAAAACTGAGAATGTCTTATGATAAGGATGGTGACATCTTAGATCTTTCCTTAGGAGAACCTACAGAGGCAGTTTCTAAAGAGATAGAGGATGATTTATTCATAAGGCTAGACCCAAATACCAATGAAGTTATCGGCATTTCAATACTTAATTTTGAAAAATGGTTCAAAGATTACCTCTCCCGTAAGAATGGATAGGTTTTTAGATTAGAACTTTTTAGATTTGTTCATTTATGTATAGACATGTACTTTGCCTCACAGGGCCAGGAATGTTTGCATATATTTTGGGCT
>JBLIRS010000277.1:0-5142 GCA_049472415.1 bacterium
CCTCAACTTCCGTCTTCAGAGAAGTTAAAAGAAACCAGATAAACGGCAGAAGGCTCATAAAGACTATTACGAATGTTACTCCGAGAAAAATCAGTTTAGATGGTTTCATCTTTATCCCTTTTTAACCCGCAACCCGTAATCCATAAACCGCAACAGCTAATAGAAATTACTATTATGTATCCTCAAACAAACGTGTTCTCATAAGTCGTATATAAACCAATGACAAGACAAAAACCGTTATAAAGACCAGTACGGAAATTGTTGAACCATACCCGATAAATCCTTCAGCAAATATTTTTTTGTATCCATAAAATTGGAGAACATTCGTGGCATTGGCGGGCCCCCCCTGTGTCATGACAAAAACGAGATCGAAAACCCTGAAGGCATCCATGGTCCTGAAAAGAAGAGCGATGAGTATAGCAGGCTTGATAAGGGGCAGCGTTATCCTCCTAAATCGTTGCCATGCGTTGGCCCCGTCTATTTTTGCGGTTTCATAGAGTTCGTCCGGAATGGTCTGAAGGCCTGCCAGGATAAGGAGCGCGGCAAAAGACGATGTTTTCCATACGTCCGCCGTCACTATGGCGGCAAAAGCGAAAAAAGGATCCGCAAGCCACGCCTTGTGCTTTGAAACATCCGCACCGAACACAATATAGTTCAGAAGCCCGTAATTGTCGTTACAGATAAACCGCCACATCTGGGATGAAACAACCGTGGGGATTGCCCACGGCACAAGGATTGCCGCTCTCACCAAGCCTCTTCCCCTAAAATGTTTGTTTATGACAAGGGCAATAATAAGTCCAAACAGTATTTCAAAGAAAGTAGAAACGGAGACAAACGCAAACGTATTTATTAGCGAGCGTAGCGCAATCCTGTCATGCAGCAGTTCTTTATAGTTTTCAAGTCCGATAAATGGTTGCCCGATGGAGGGAAGTCCGAGTATTATTCTGTGCAGGCTTAGAAAAAAGGAATAGAGAATAGGATAAAAGGCGAATACACAAACAAAGGCAAAACATGGCATGAGCAGCCATGCAGCAAATATCCTTTCACTTGTAATGGATGAAAGCCGTATTTTCATATCGTGAGGTGCTCGGGTTCAGGGCTACTGGTATAAAAACTAATCACGAAAACACGAAAAATTTAATGTTAAAAGTGCGCGGGCTTGTTGGAACGATTTAAGACTTGAGACTGACTTCTGTCCTCTGTCTTCTGTCCTCTGTTCTCCAGCGCAAGTATTTTATCTATTTTCTGCGAAGCAGCATGGGCTTCTCTTTCTATATCAGATGCCGGGTCTGAAATCACTTTGTGGAAGTAATACTGTAAGGCATTAGATACGGCAGGATAAAGAGGGGTTCTCGGACGAGGCCAGGCGGTCAAAAAAACATCTTTCATATCGGAAAATTGTGGATACGCCTGGATAATTTCCTCGTCATCGTAGAGCACTGTTCTGGTCGGAGCAAGTCCTGCCTCCAATGCAAGGTATTTTTGAATCTTTTCACTTGTCAAAAACTGTATAAAGGTCCAGGCAGCCTCTTTGTTTTCAGAATATCTGCTGATTCCGAGTTGCCATCCTCCCAGCGTGGCGAAACTGGTTCCTCCGGGAAAATGGGGCAGTTTGGTAATGCCCACCTTTCCTGCTATCTTAGAACGTTCTGGATTGTTCGACACCTCCCATGCGTAAGGCCAGTTCCTGTGGAAGACTGCTTTGCCCTGTATAAAAAGCGCTATTGATTCAGGCTCCTGATAGGTCAGTACTCCTTTAAGAGCGATTTCCCCTATAATAGCATCTCTTACGAATCTGACTGCATCAATTGCAGGTTTTTCAGCTATTTCTGATCTCCCTGTTTGCGGATTTAGAATCCTCCCATTATTGCTCAAGATATATTCCATCATATCGCAGACAAGGCCTTCATATTGCTTGAATTGTCCTGAAAATCCATAGAGTTCCCTCTCTTTTTTCTCTTCGTGCACAATTGCCCTTGCCTGCTCAACCATTTCCTGCCATGTTTCAGGCGGATTAAAACCATACCGTTTAAGCAGATCTTTACGATAGTAAAGTATGCCGCTGTCAATAAAAAGGGGAACGCCATAAATTTTGCCCTTGTAAGAATTCGCCAGAATTGGGCTATTCATAAATTTTGCTTGCTCCGGGGGAGGGAAGAATTCATCGAGAGTCAATGCCCAGCCGGCCGAAGCAAATTCAGGGGGCCATATGACATCCATGAAAAAGACATCCGCATCAGGGCTGCGATTTTTTAGCTTCTGTGTCAGCAGGTCGTGAAAGGCTGTAGACGAATGGGGGCCTATCTCCCTTATAAGGTGAATGTCAGGGTGTTCAGCCTCAAAAAGCGTATGAATTTCTTCCCAAACCGCTGGATGATTGGGTTTCCATGTAATAAACCGAATTGTTGTTTTTCCATCATTTTCTTTCTCCGTACACCCTGGTATGAAAAACATGCCCAACAGCGCAAAGAGGCCAGCAAGGGCTACCGAAAACTGTAGCAACTTGTTCCAACCAAATTTCCATTTACTCATAGATTGTTCCTCTTCACTTGTGATGGGTTCGTAAAAAGCCTTCAATTCACTTGATTGGGCACTTGATAAGACTCTCATTTTGCATTGATCATTTCACATTTGTCATCTGTCATTTTTTAATGATAAATGCCCAATATCCAATAATAGATGATAAATGACAGATAATAAGGCCATGATAAGCTTATCAAAGGCTTTTTACAAACCCATCATTTTTATATAATAAAATATACCATAACCTGCAAGGAATCACACAACAAGGTATTTTTTAAACGTTGGTACCCCGGAAAACTCCAAGACTCCAAGGCAGGAACCGGCCACTTCTTACGAATAATTATGACTCTTTAAAAAGTGTTAACTTGATTTGAAAATAGCCTTGTTATATACTTATTTTAAATAATATATCAGCTAAGAGCAATGCGATTCAATTTCTTTTGGTAGGCCAAAGAACGTTGATTGTATTCCTGAAAATTTTTACGTGCCGCGCTGACAGATACTATACCCACACTTGCCCAGCTATTGTTCTTATACACCACAACCTCAAAGTAAAAGGTCATACAAAACTGTTTTAGGGGACAATGATGCCACAGCCCAAGATTCTCATAGTTGACGATGAACCTCGTATGTGCAAGAGCCTGCAAGTCTTGTTAAGTGAGGAGCCGTATGAGATTCATACGTGTAATTCTGGTGAAGATGCTATGAAGTTTTTGGATAAGAATGTGTTTGATCTCATTCTTCTGGACATAGTTATTCCGGACATGGATGGCCGGCAGATAATGGACCATATAACCAGTCGGTGTCCGGATACCCCGATCATCCTTATGACCGGCCATGCCTCGGTAGAATCAGCCATCACGGCTCTCAGGAGCGGGGCCTACGATTACCTCAAAAAACCGTTTGAGCATGAGGAATTATTAAAGACAATACACAATGCCCTTGATCAAAAAAGATTGAACAGCGAGCGGAAGAAGGCGGAGGAGGATTGGGAAAATACATTCGATGCCGTAACCGATATGGTTATGGTCCTGGACAGCGACCACCGAATCATTCGCGTGAACAAGGCGACAGCCGATGCGTTGAAGACTACAAAAAAGAGTTTGGCGGGGAAAAAATGTTATGAGATAATGCACGGGCTCTCTCGCCCGATTAAGGAATGCCCGATGGTTCTCACCATGAAAACATTACAACCCCACACCACAGAGATGACCGTATCCGAAATAGGCGGAACCTTCATATGCTCTACGTCTCCAATACTTGATCGTGGAGGGAAACTGACGGGTTATACCCATACACTAAAGAATATTACGCAATCTAAGCGTCTCGAAGCCCAACTCCAACAAGCTCAAAAAATGGAGTCTATCGGCACCTTAGCCGGCGGAATTGCTCACGACTTTAATAATCTGCTTATGGGTATTTTGGGCCATACCTCCTTGATGCTTTTAGACATCGATTCGTCGCATCCACATTATAACAAGCTGAAAACCATTGAAAAACAGGTTGAAAGCGGGGTTAAGTTGACCCGGCAGCTTCTCGGATACGCGAGGCAGGGAAGATATGATGTTAGACCGATTAATCTAAACCAATTGGTACAAGAGACCTCAGAGACCTTTGGTAGAACCAGAAAAGAAATTACAATTCAGTTAAATCTTTCTGGGGGATTATTTCCGATAGAGGCAGACCAGGGGCAAATTGAACAAGTCCTTTTAAATTTGTACGTAAATGCTGCAGATGCCATGCCTGGCGGTGGAGATCTCATTATAAAAACAATGAATATTACTCAAGAAGATTTTAAACGTAAGATGTATGATCCAAAGCCGGGGAACTATGTCTTATTAGCGGTGACTGACACAGGCATAGGCATGGATAGGAACACCCGGAAACGTATTTTTGAGCCGTTTTTTACGACCAAAGAGATGGGCAGGGGCACAGGCCTTGGATTGGCTTCTGTTTACGGCATCATAAGGGGTCATGAGGGACATATTTCTGTCGAATCTAAGAAAGGGCATGGAAGCACGTTCACTATTTACTTCCCTGCGACAAAGAAAAGGGTGCGAAACACTGCAAAAGACTCTGATCGATTTATTAAGGAGACCGGCACCGTGCTCCTGGTAGACGATGAAGAAATAATGTTGGATGTGGGCCGGGAAATGTTAGAGGTGATAGGCTACAGGGTCCTCACAGCCAACAACGGAAATGAGGCTGTCGAGGTTTATAAGAACAATCGAGATACAATAGATGTTGTCCTCCTGGACATGGTCATGCCCAATATGGGTGGCGGCGAAACGTATGACCAGCTGAAAGAGATAAGCCCTAATATAAAAGTTGTCCTTGCAAGTGGCTACGCAATTGATGGGGAAGCCACGATGATATTGCAACGAGGCTGTAACGGTTTTATTCAGAAACCGTTTAATGTGTCAGAGCTGTCTCAGAAATTAGGGGAGATTTTGTGAAAAAAATAAACCAACCAAGGAGCTTAAGGAGACTGTTCTGGTCACCCAGGGGGTCTATGATCACGGCAAAGCAACCTACGACTTCGAACCTCTCGGTTCAGTTGAGGTCAAGGGATTCGAAGACAAGATCATGGTCTATGCACCACGAAGTCGCACCAGCCAT
>JBLIRS010000278.1:0-5116 GCA_049472415.1 bacterium
AGTGGGATTCAAAGAAGAAATAACAGGAAATTGCAAAGTGGCAGATGTATGTCAAAAAATCTGGCCCTATGTTTTGGAATATAAAAAATGAAAACAAAACCGAGACTATTGCTAATTTTTCAGTTTACGTATTTGATTTCAGGCAATAATAATTCATTCATGCAGTATAACAGGGTTTTGAAAAAGGTATTCGACGTATATTATGTTTTCCCCGAGAGGGATGGCACTTATCACCTGCTTTCAGAATCTGAACAAGCAAGAACAACAATTATTCCCCGGAACAATTCTGTTAAGAAGAAATTCAGAAGATTCTTCGCTTTGTTTAGGTTAATAAAACAAAATAAAATTGATATTGTTATGCATGTCTTTCTTTTTGACTCTGTTCTAATGATAATCCTTAAACTGTTAACAGGAGTAAAGATTGTGCTATATTTCGGGGCTGCCAGACTGGGTTGGAAACACCGAATATATTCCCATTTATATGACAGAATAATCCTGAAGAACCATGCCATACTTGATGCCACCCTGAAAAAAATGCGAAAGATTGAATCAATCCCTTTAAAAAAGTCGGCTTTGACTATATTTGATTCAAGCCTGTTTTTTGTTCAAAAAGCAGCTAATGGCCGACAATTCCCGGATGACTCCAATAAATTGGTGCTAGGCTTTTTGGGCAGGATAGATAATCAAGTTAAGGGATTGTTTGAATTAATGGATGCTTTGTCATATTTGAACTCGCAAACTAATTATACCCTCCGTATAATGGGTGATGTAACCTCAAGAAAGCCTAATGATAAGAAGGACCTTATAAATAAGGCTGAATCTGCCGGAGTGTTAGATAAGATAGAATTCATAAGGCCATCTGTTTCCCCTGAGGAAAAGAAAGCCTTCTTCAAAAGTATTGACATCTTCTGCCTGCCATCTATAGGCGAGGGAAGTCCAATAGTCGTTTTTGAAGCTATTTCTTTTCTGGTACCGGTTGTTGCTACGAAAGTGGGAAGCCTCCCCTTTTACTTTAGTGATAGGAAGGAAATAATGTTTACCAGGATACAGGATCCGGAGGACCTTGCAAATAAAATAGATCAACTAGGCCGTGATAGAGTATTATATGAAACTATCGTAAAAAACATGTGTGCTTTTATTGATAAGATAGAGTCATCACAGTTAGACCAGCAGCTTATAGACATTTTCAAATCAATTTTATAATTGATATTTTTAGTGAGGAATAAAGAATGAAAGTCCTTACAGTGTTTGGTACTCGTCCTGAGGCAATCAAGATGGCCCCGGTGATTAAAAAACTTGAAGTAACAAAGGGATTTGAATCAATTGTTTGTGTATCGGCCCAGCATAGGGAAATGCTGGATCATGCCCTGGATATTTTTAATATCCAACCACACATTGACCTGAATATAATGAGAAATAATCAAAGCCTTTATGATGTTACATCAAGGATAATTTTGGGAATGCATGAAGTCCTGAAAAAGGAGATGCCCGATATTGTCCTGGTCCAGGGAGATACTACTACTGCCTTTGCTACTGCCTTATCAGCTTTTTATGCCAAGATATCGATTGGCCATATAGAGGCTGGACTCAGAACGGGCGATCTTTACGCACCCTTTCCGGAGGAAGCCAATCGTATATTGGTTGGTAGACTGGCCGATTTTCATTTTGCTCCTACAGAGGGAAGCAAAGAAAACCTTTTGATTGAAAATATTTCTCAAGACAAGATATTTGTTACTGGTAACACAGTAATAGACGCTTTACTTATGACATTGAATAAGGTGGCAAATCAGGATCCGGCAATTTGGGCAGGACAGTTTGGAGCCGCACTGCCTATTATCAAAGATAATTCAAAACGGATAATATTGGTTACGGGCCATAGGAGAGAAAATTTTGGTCAGGGATTTAAAAATATATGTGAAGCTTTATCTTTGATAGCTGATAGATTTAAAGACGTTGACCTTATTTATCCTGTTCATCTTAATCCTAATGTTAGAAAGCCTGTTATGGATATGCTTAAAAATAATATAAATATTCATCTGATAGATCCTTTACAGTACGCCCCTTTTGTTTACCTTTTAAACCGTTCATATCTTATACTCACTGATTCGGGCGGGATACAGGAAGAAGCACCTAGTCTGGGAAAACCTGTGCTTGTAATGAGAGAGGTTACAGAAAGGCCGGAGGCTGTTGAGGCCGGTACGGCAATTTTAGTCGGCACAGATCATGAGAAGATCTATGAAAATACATCCAGATTGCTTACAGACAATTTTTTTTATAATAAAATGGCGCAAGCACATAATCCATACGGTGATGGCAAAGCATCAGAAAGGATAACTGAGATTTTATCCGGCATAATGATAAACTCTGACAGAACCTCCAAATAGGTTGAATGATGGATACACAAAAAAAAGAGATACCTCAGGCAACAATAGAAATGTTGGCGAGAAGTTTTTTTAGAGAATCTTATTCTTATGGGTTTAGGCAAGTGGATTATCTTCGTTTTGTAAATTTACTACTTGATTATGCCATGAAAAATAAGAAAAAGACAAAAGCCCCCGAAGAGTCTAAAAATGAATTAAAGGATCCAAAGGCTATCTCTTTGCCATTAAAGGGGCAAAGAATAATTATAAGAGATTTAGATGCTTCTAAAGACAGGATAAATTTTGAAAAGTGGCTGGAAGATGAATATGGCAGATATTTTCTTCTCTCATTAACAACGGCTCAAGCAATTAGTTTTGATGACCTCATTGATAAAAGTTACAATATCATCACTATCATTTGCTTAGCTGATTATACACCTATTGGGTCTGTTGGCTTTTTAAATTATGACCCAATACAAAAAAAAGCGGAACTTCGTAAGCTGATTGGTGAATCTAAAATGCGAGGGATGGGGCTGGCAAGAGAGGCAACTCAATTATGGATTCAATATGGGATAAAAAATTTAAATCTCAAAAAGATCTATTTGAATACTTTGAATACCAATATACGCAACATAAAGCTAAATGAAGAACTTGGTTTTCAAGTAGAAGGGATTCTACGAAACGAAATATTTTTTGATGGCAAATATCATGATTTGTTAAGAATGGGATTGTGGACAGGATAGAGTACAGAAAAGAAATCAAATCAAACAAAAAGATCGAATTTATATTTAAAAAATGTCGATAAGAGAATACTAATAATATGATTTATAAATAGCAAAATTTTTTCCGTTTAGAGATAAAATTAGTAGTAAAAAAAAGAATAAAGTGCCAGGTTTGTTAAGAAATCTGGCCTTTTTTTTTTGAATAGGAGGTTTATTTTTATGATAAGATTAATCATAAAAGATGTAACCAAATATGTTATATGGATGATTGCGGGATTATTCCTTATACCGGCAATATCATCAGCAGAGCTAAAAGCCATCGATGATCTTACTGTATCATCCCATACCTTTCATTCTGTTACTTTAACATGGACATCACCCGAACAAGCCAATTCCTATGATCTAAGATACTCAACATCAGTTCTTGATTCTGATAGCTGGGATCAAGCCAAACAAGTTTTAGGGGAACCTCCTTCAGGGGAAGCTGGAACATCTCAATATATAACCTTTTCGGGCTTATTGCCCAATACCGCCTATTACTTTGCAATAAAAAGCTGTTATGATGATGGAAATTGTTCCGCTCTTTCCAATATAGCCAATATTACCACTGATAATGATGATTTTATACGTTATATAATGCATGAGGATGCAGAAGATGGCACAACAAAGAGATGGAATATATGTCAATACGCATGGCCGCCACTGGCAACAATAACAAACGTTGTTGATGAAGAACGTCAAAGTCATGTTATTGAATTACTACGTAATGGCACAAAAAGTAAATTTTGTCAACATCTCGAGGATGGGAATAAGTGGAACAATAACACGGCACAATTTGAGAATATTGTAGTTAAATGCAGTATACGTTCTGTTGAAAAGTTTTCTGTATATATTAATGTGGAGACCAACTGCAATGTAATAAATTTAGTTTATTTGCTCCAGGATGCTTTTATAGAATATTTGGAGGATTATGGGGATAATGAATGGGATGTGGACCTCTTGAACAGAATAATTAACGAGAAGCCAGCCTATTGTTTGCGAGGTTTATATATATATCATTTTCTGGACCCAGAGGTAATAAACGGTGAATGGCATACTTTTATGCGTGATTTACAGGCTGATCTTGAATGTGAAAAACCTCTTGGAAAGATCTTAAAGGTAAATGAATTTGGAATCAGTGGTAACCTCCGAATTGATGATGTTATGTTTGGTAAGGCAGTCAATACGGGAGAAGATTTGTCGCCCCCTGTGCCTCCGATGAATCTTGCAGCGGATTATATTTCGTCATCGGATATAAATTTATCGTGGGACATATCAACTGATGATGAAGGGATTGCGGAATATAGGATTTATAGAGATGGATTAGAGATTGGGATTTCAACGATAACCAGTTATGCGGATAATGGACTTTTCCCTTTGACTACCTATACTTATAAAGTAGCTGCCTATGACTATGCGGGTAATATGTCAGACTATTCTGAATCAGTTTCTGAAAAAACGCTCGAAACCCTTCCAGAAATAACAGAAGGGCAAGAAGAGGAAGAAGATCAAGAACAAAAAGAACAAGACGCGGAAGAGCTGGAAGAACTCCAGGAAGAACAAAATGGACAAGACCTGGAAGAGCCGGAAGAAGTGCTGGAAGAAGAGCAGGCAGCACAAGAGATAAGATGTTTTATTAACACATCAATATTCGTAAATTAGACATAATGATTCATTTAGAAAACAACCGAATAATAAGCATAATCAGTATAAGCTATTTTGAAAATCTTAGATATCAATCCCCGCCTGATATTGATTTAAATCTTTAATAATGACGATTTATTTGATAAGGCATACCTTTCATCAAGGTGTTCGATTTACAAATATGGAATTTAATCTAACATTATATTTTTATTCTGTAACTTAGGGGGCGAAGCTGTACCTACTCAAAAACCGTGTGGTTTTGGAGCAGGTAATGCAAATTGCAAAATGAAAAATGAAAATTTAAGGAATACATTATTTTGCATTTTAAAATTTGCATTTTAAAATTTGCAA
>JBLIRS010000279.1:0-5012 GCA_049472415.1 bacterium
TCTATTTTGCCAGTAGAAGTCTCTACAAAACTTACGAATTATTCTTATTCAAGCTATACAAGTTATCAGAACCTTTCTATGATTTCAAATGATGGCTCTACCTATACCTTTCACCCAGAGGCATACAGTTATTCCGATCCGAAGACAAATGCTTCATGCAGCCTGTTTGCAGTTTACTCATCCCATCACAGGGGAAAAAATGAAATGGGAAAGCAATCTGCCCTCGGACATGGCCTATGTCCTTGAGAGGCTCAGGAATCTGAACGGCTGATGAACCGGCCTTGTTCTTTCTTAAAAGATAGGTTCATTTAAAGTGCCTTTGCCAAATTAATAATATAAAGGGATGCGCTGCCTTTTGTTCGTTGGATAGTTGCAAAATGCGATCAAACCCCGACTTATTGAGAAGTTACGATATTCTTTGTTAATATTGCTTAGGAGGCAAGTAAAAATAAGTTGTACAGATTGCGCCGTAATTTTGTTTGTTTTCAAGGCGCGTTAAGGCGCGCATAACGAGTTATGTAAGCCTTGAAGCAACACAGAAAAGAAGCAAAGGGACAAGCAAGATGTATGAGTTATTTTTACTTGACGACTTAGTGACATAAGGGAGGCTCAATGGATACTTTCCAGGTATTTGCGGCGGGGAAGGTAAAAAAATATTCAGGAATTACGACCATAGAGATTTACAAGGAATATGCCAATGCCCTTCTGGGATTGGATCAGTTTTCCCATGTAATAGTGCTGTATTGTTTTCACAAAAATGATACACCTGAGAAAAGGAGTGTCTTACGTGTCCACCCCAGACACAATATGAGCAATCCTTTAACAGGTGTGTTTGCCTGCCATTCCCCTTGCAGGCCTAATCCTATTGGTCTGTCAGTTTGTAAAATTCTATCCATTAAAAGCAATGTAATCCGAATTGATTCAATTGATGCCTTTAATGATTCACCGGTGATAGACCTTAAATCATATATTCCCTCCAACCTTACGATACAAAATGCCTTTGTCCCAAAATGGTCAACCCTGCCTCACCTCTCTCATACGGAGGAAAAATCTCATAAATCAGAGAGCGTCAAATAGTTGGGTTGTTGAGCCGAAAACACAAAATAAATAATAAGTGAAAGTGAAAGTGAAAGAACGGAGAGTTGATATATTGAATCGTATTGCTTTGGTCTCAACACCATGGTCTCTTTTTAACCGTCCCTCTATTCAACTTGGAACGCTGAAGGCTCATCTGCTCACACAGTTTCCCGATTTGAAGGTTGAGGCACACCATTTTTATTTAAGGGTAGCAGAGAAAGTAGGTTACAGGCTCTATCATGTCATTTCTAAAAGGACATGGCTGGCGGAAACCATATATGCCGCCCTGCTATTCCCTGAGCGCCTGGAGTATATAGAAAAGGTCTTCCGCCGGGAGACCTCCGGCAATCCCCTTGTACGCAAGGTTGGCCTTGAAACCCTGGCTGCTCGGGTTAAGAAGGTGTCAGATGCCTTTATTGACAGCACGGACTGGGGAGCCTTCGGCCTCGCTGGTTTTTCAATATGTCTTTGTCAGCTCACATCCGCTTTCTATTTTATAAAGCGCATTAAAAGAATGTTTCCAGATCTCTCTATTGTAATAGGCGGGTCTATGTTTGCAGGAGAATCAACACGGAACCTGTTTCAGATGTTTCCCCAAGTGGACTTTGTGATCATTGGTGAGGGCGAACTCCCGCTGAGCCAATTGGTTCGTCATCTCAGAGACCCCCAAAGCCATGAGGAGATACCTTCCATCCCGGGGATTGTCTCGCAAAAAGCCGCAAGCAGTGGCACTCAGGTTTCCTTCAGCCAAATGGAGACCCTGAATAATCTACCGCCCCCTGACTACGATGATTATTTCAATCTGCTCAAGACATTCAGCCCGCAAAAGTCCTTTTTCCCAACCCTGTCGGCCGAGATATCCAGGGGATGCTGGTGGCGTCGGCCACAAGGTGCTGCGAAATACTCAGGATGTGCTTTTTGCAACCTCAATCTGCAGTGGAACGGCTACAGATCAAAGAGCCCATTGCAGGTGGTCTCTGAGATCGACAAACTTACCACAAAGTATAAGACACTCTCTGTGGCTTTTATGGATAACCTGCTTCCAATAAAGGAGTCAGAAGACATTTTCGCCGGGCTTGGCAAGTTGAACAAGGACTTTAGCCTGTTTGCCGAGATAAGGGCCACAACCCCAAGGAATGTTTTGGAGGCAATGAAGGGCGCGGGAACGCACGAGGTCCAGATCGGTATTGAGGCCCTTAGCACAAGGCTGCTTAAGAAGCTCAACAAGGGGACCACGGCCATCCAGAACCTTGAGATTATGAAACACTGCGAAGAACTTGGTATAGTAAATGCCTCAAACCTGATACTCAACTTCCCAGGAAGTGATCTTCTGGATGTGGAGGAAACCTTGAGGAATCTTGAGTTTGCTATGCCATTTCGTCCGCTGAGATTTGTCCACTTCTGGCTCGGTCTTGGAAGCCCTGTGTGGCAGGATCCCCGCGCTTTTGGGATCAAGACGGTTTCTAACCATCCGAATTATGCTGCCATGTTCCCGCCACATATTTTCAACTCCATGAATTTTATGATTCAGGCCTATCGAGGTGAGCTTGGGTTTCAAAAAAAGATCTGGCAGCCAATCAAAAAAAAGGTAAAGGTATGGGAAAGGGAGTACACCGAACTTCACAAGGATCCTTTAAGCACACCCATCCTTAGCTTCCGGGACGGCCGGGACTTTTTGATCATTCGCCAGAAGCGGGTTGGCGCCAAGTCCTCAACGCACCGCCTTGTGGGAACATCTAGGGCGATCTATCTTTTCTGCCAGAGGCATCGTTCGCTTAAAAGAATCTTGGCGCATTTCCCTAAAATAACTGAAGACAGTATCGTGCCTTTTTTAAGGATGATGGTAGATAAAAAATTGATGTTTGAAGAAAATGGGAGATTTCTGAGCATGGCAATACCGGCAAGACCGGCCAGTAACTCGGAATTCTCACGCAAGAACAGAGCCAACACATAGAAGTTGAGTAGCTCTGTGTCTATAAATAGGAGGCTGGAATGCCGGAGGACAAACAAAATGTGATAGTCGGGTGTTGCGGTTTAGTCTGCTCTACGTGCGCATCATATACAGGTAATAAATGCCGGGGTTGCCGAGGTGAAAGGCCTATTTTTCGCAATTGCAAAATCAGAAAATGTAATATGGACAACGAGTATGATACATGTGCTGATTGCAAGGATTTTCAAGAGTTAAGGGAATGCAAAAAATTGAATAACATGATTTCGAAAATATTCGGGTTCTTTTCAGAGACAAACAGAATTGAAGATCTTAATCGTATAAGGGAAATAGGTCTTGAAAAGTTCAAATCTGAGAACATGTAAGCATTCTTGGCCGTATAACTTTTAGTCAGATCTTCTGCCGCATAAAGGATGTGCTGCATCCGGGGCAAAGCAAGCCCAAACGTCTTCGTGTATTTTAAAATCAAAAAGGGCTTTAGGGACTGCAGCATGAATTTCACTGCCGCCTATGTCAACAGTTGCCCTGATATTCTTTCCATTGTTTCTTCTATCTACGATTTTCCCCATCATCCTGTTCAAGTTACTATCAATTAATCCATTCACTCTTTTTAAGATAATCCTTTCAGGATGAATGCATATACTAATCTCTTTTCCTTTTTTAAAAATAGGATATCTCTTGACTCTGATCTTAAAAGGCTTATCTATGCACTCGTTATTGATGTATACAACAGCTTCATGCTGTTTAATTTCGATTATGCTTACCTTTAAGATATTCTTAAACCCTACAAAACGTGCTACAAATTCTGTTTCGGGATGATAGAACAGTTCATCCGGGGCCCCGACTTGCTCTATCTTCCCCTCGTTGAGCACTGAAATTCGATCACCTAGGGAAAGAGCCTCGTTCTGATCATGGGTGACATAGATGGCGGTAATCTTTAATTCCTGCTGAATGCTTCGAATTTCGCTCCGCATTTCGATGCGCAGCTTTGCGTCCAGGTTACTCAGTGGCTCATCGAGGAGTAACAGCCGCGGCTTAATCGCCATGGCCCTGGCCAAGGCCACCCGCTGCTTCTCTCCTCCGCTTAAATCCTTGGGGTATCTCCACGCAAGATCAGGGATATTCATTAAATCCAGCATTTCATCAAGTCTGGCCTTAATCTCATTGACACGCCTCTTTTGCATCTTTAATCCATAGGTGATATTAGAAGCCACATCAAGGTGAGGGAATAAGGCTAAATCCTGGAGCAGGTATCCGACGTTCCTCCGGTTAACCGGTATCTCGTCTATAGACACGCCATCAAATAGTATGGATCCTTCATGATCGATTAGCCCGGAGACAATATTCAGCAATGTTGTCTTCCCTGCACCCGTCGGTCCCAAAAGTACCATAAGCTCACCGTTTGCAATCTGTAAACTTATATTACGACAGATAAAATTGCTGATATTTTTCAGCTGTATAGCGGGCATATCATCTCCATTTGCCCGTTAGCTTGTACTCCATGTAGATGA
The DNA here is from genome assembly GCA_049472415.1 of bacterium. Lineage (GTDB taxonomy): Bacteria > SZUA-182 > SZUA-182 > DTGQ01 > JAFGSM01 > JBLIRM01. The sequence continues at coordinate 4,537 of JBLIRS010000279.1, forward strand.
AAAACCTCTCAAAGGATAGACACATCACCGACAGAACCATCAAGCATACTATGACAATATCTATCCTGATCAGACTTTCGGCCCTCATGAGCAACGCCCCGATACCGGTTGGAATGGCCACCATCTCAGCGGCTATTATCACCCGCCAGGCCATCCCTGCCTCCAGTCTCAACCCGGTAAATATATTAGTAAGAGCAAGGGGCAAAAGCACAGTGCTCAAAATTTTTCTTTCAGATGCCCCTAAGGTCTTTGCAACCTTGATAAGATTCTTATCTACGGTTTTGATACCAGTGACGGTATTATAAAGTATTGGAAAGAATGAACAGATAAATATGATCACAATTGGAAGCATCTCGCTTATTCCAAACCAGAGCATCAAGATGGGCAGCCAGCCCAGGGCAGGAATAGGATAAAGTAGGCTGAAAATGGGATGAAATGTCTTATTTACAGTCTCCTTATAACCCATCAAAATCCCC
>JBLIRS010000028.1:0-16594 GCA_049472415.1 bacterium
CCCATACGCCCATACAGGACGATTCAGGTTGTCCAGGGCAGGCATTGAACCAAAAAGCAGATAATGCAGGATTGTACCCACAAAATTGGCCCCGTTTGGCGGACAACCGGGGATATTGACAACAGGAATTCCCAACGCGTCGCTGATCCCTTTCGCATTCGTAGGATTTGGCTTTGCCGCTGGGATATTGCCAAAAGCGGCGCAGGAGCCAATGCATATAACCATTGCGGCTTTTGAAGTAACCTCTTTTGCTATTTCGAGACCTGTTTTACCCTCTGCCCCTATGGTGAGATATTTGCCCTCCATTCCCATGGGGATTGCGCCTTCTATAACACAAATGAATTTACCGGGATATTTATCCAGCGCCTCTTGTAAACACTCTTCCGCCTGATAACCGGAGGCGACCATAAGGGTCTCATGATACTCCAGTGACAGGGTTTCCAGGATTATTTCATCGATACTGGGATAAGATGTTCTGAGAAGGGCCTCCGTACAGCCGGTACATTCTGCGAAGTTAAGCCACACAACAGGAAGCCGGTTACTCATCTCGGCGGCCTTTGCAATTTTAGAACTAAAAATAGGAGGAAGCATCAATAAAGTTCCCATAATAGATGACCACTTCAAGAAATCACGGCGTGTTACCCCATGGAGATTTAAAGTATCATTCCAGTCTTGCAGGGCAGGAGGAAGCTCACTATCCATCCTCGTAAGATTTTCATTACTCTTTTTCATCAACTCATTATAATAGGCCCTAAAGGTATTTTCCTGATCCATAAAAACATCTTTCAATCCCATAATTCGCCTCCCTCATCAAGGAAATTAAAATTATAAGTAAAAAAATTAATTTTAAGCAGAAAAAAAATTTTAAGTTGAACTATTTAGAATATAATATTAAAGTACCTAGTTTTGATATTTTTATCATCAATTATATAAAGATATTTTTCGAAAATCAAGTACAAAAATCTAATTAGTTTTATATTTGATACAAGAAAAGATTATACATAGGACGTTAAAAATTAGAAATGAGACTGTAAAAGCATGGCAGTCTGATCATTATTATTCCAACCATATCCAAAGCCCCTTTCCGTGCCGGATTCTATCTAATTCAACAAATCAAATCCTATCAATTTCCACACATTAAAGGGGTGCATATTTATCTGCGATCCGTGGCTGAAAAACTGGCAACATTTGTAAATTTATAAAACAAGTTTTTCTGTTTACAAACTTTTTATTAAAAATTTTTAAAAAACCGATTATAAAGAAAAGAATGATATTTTGCAAAATTTTGGTTATTTCGAAAAAGATCAATATGTTACGATATTTTGATTCTCTGACAGGCCTCAATAAATATAGATTGCTTATTGGCATTCCCGCCTAAAACAAAAAGGAGGTAATACTGCATTGGCTCTTGTTGGAAAGCCGGAAAGAAGATGTCATGAACGGCTGATAAAAGCCATACCGATTGAATTCGATTTATACGGAGGGGAATTTTTACATAATTCCCAAAAGAGATACAGAACAAATACCATAAATATAGGCATCGGAGGAGTTTCTTTTAGTGCAATAATCGATGATGACGTTTTCGTCAATGAATGTATGAGTAAAAAAAAGGATCTCGATCTTGGTTTATTTTTACCGGAAAAAAATCACATTGTTAATACAAGAGGTAAAATAGTCTGGGTTTATAATCTAAAAGGGCTGCCGGTCAAGAATAAATATACATTTGGTGTTAGTTTTATTGATATGAACGAGGATGAAAAAACTATTCTATCCTCTTATCTAAAAGAGATGAGTACTTTAAAACTTGAAGAATCTATCAAAAACAGAAAAAGAATCAAACAAACATTATCTATAATAACAAGGGTGGATGAGGATTATTTCTCGGAAGATACGCTGATCCGGGAGGAGCTCGGAATTGATTCCTTAATGGCTATGGAAACCTTAGCGGCCATAGAAACTATATATGATATTGAGATTGATGAAAATAAGGCGTTTGAAATAGTCAGTGTGGGAGACATGATGTGTCTTATCGAAGAGTATTTAGAAAGAAAAAAAAATAAGTAGTGAGCGTGGCGAGGATTGTTTTCCGGCGAAACGATCCCGAATCTTGGATCACTCCAGAGAATTAAAAGGATTTCTCGGATGAAAAACATATTGGTAACAGGCGGAACAGGTTCTTTGGGCTGGCAACTTATCAGGCGTTTATTAAACGACGACAATATAAAAGTAACGCTCTTAGTCAGATCCAATGGATCAGTGACAGCCCAAAATAGGGTGGAAGCTTTATTAAGAGAAAACTACGATATTAAAAAATATAATATCTTAAAGGATCGAATTGATATTATTGATGGCAATATTATCAAGCCAAATTTTGGATTGACCAAAAAACAAATAGAAAAATTATCAAAAGAAGTTACTAATATATTTCACTGTGCTGCAACAACTGATTTTAATCTGGACTATAATGAGATAAAAAGAGTAAATTTGGATGGCACAAAGAATATTCTTGATTTTGCTTTATTATGCATGAAAAATGAATCCTTTGAATCAGTAAATCATATAAGTACGGTTGCCGTATCAGGAAAATATCAGGGGATATTTTACGAAGATTATCTGGATAAAGGTCAGGATTTTAATAATACTTATGAAAAAACCAAATTTGAGGCGGAAAAGCTTATTCAAGGGTACAGATCAAAGGGGTTGAATGTAAATGTTTTCAGACCAAGCATAATTGTAGGTGACGCCAAAAACGGATATACAACAAATTTCAAAGTGGTATATCAGCCTATTCAGATTTTTTCTTTGGGAATCTATCGGCAAATCCCGGCAAGGGGAAACACAAAATATAATATTGTGCCGGCGGATTATCTGTCAGATGCGATTTATATCATTTTCATCAATAATCTTTGCCCTAATCAGACATTTCATATGACGAATACTCATGAAGTTTCAGGAGATTTCATATTTAAGACAGCCAGTGAGTTTTTTTATTATAATGACCCTGAGAGAATACCAATAGAAGACTTTGATATGGATAAACTTAAAGGCTTTAGAAGAAGGTTGTTATCGCCGTATCTACCCTATCTAAACCAAAAAGGCATTTTCTATGATAATACTAAGGCAATGCATATCTTAAAAAATTCCTTTTTTAAATGGCCGGAGATCGACCAAGAATTCCTATATACTATTTTTAGATTTTGTATTGATAGAAATTTTATTACCCCACGGAATAGAATAAATCTATGAACCTGTGCTCGCTCATTAAAGGGATTGCTCATTCCTGCCCTAAAAAAACCGCCATTATAGAGGGTGAACAAACAATAACCTATTGGGACCTGTGGCAGAGGATAGAATCATTATCGAATATTTTCAGATCCATAGGTATAAGAAAAAATACCAGGGTTGTTATTATCCTTCCTAATTGTAAGGAGTTTATATTTAGTTTCTTTGCCATTCTCAATTTAAACGCAATAGCAGTACCTTTAAAATTACATATGACGTGCTGGGAATTGTCCAGAATATTCAAAAACTGTAAGCCTAAGGGCTTAATTACCACATATGATCTGATTGACAAACTTCTTGCCGTCAGACCTTCATTATTAAAAAACAAATTATTAGTGATTAAAGAGGGCCATGACTTTAAAGGTATATTGGATAAAAACGGAGAGTTGGAAAAAACAGTTCTATATACCTTTAATGATCTTTATGAAATGCGAGAACAAAAAAGAGGCAAATCCCCAAAAATTACTTCCCGGCCTAAACAAATCGCAAGCATAAATTATACTTATCGTGGCTATGGCTATCCCCTGGGGGCGATGTTAACCCATAACAACTATATCCATAGCGCCATTCGGTATATTAAACTAGTAGGTATAGAGGGAGATATGAGGATTTTATTAATTATGCCTCTGTCGCATATCTTTCCGTTAGTAGGTTGTCTAATTGTTCCTTTATTAGCAAAAGCGACGATAATTATATTAGAAAGAATAAATCCCAAAAAGATTTTTCTTACTATTGAAAGGCATAAAGTAAATGTGCTTGTCTGTATTCCAACATTATATGAATTTCTACTAAGGCACTATGACAATCATAAACATGATATCTCTTCATTACTATTTGGGATATCAGGTGCTGAATTAATGTCTGGTGAGTTATATGAAAAAATCAAATCCGAATTGGGAATAGACATAATCCAGGGATATGGGCTCACAGAAACACTGCCCGTGACATGCAATCCCAGATGGGGTAACAGACCGGAGACAATAGGTATTACAGGGCATGATGTTCATATAAAAATAATAGATGAACAAGGCAGAGAATGTAAAACCGGTGAGACAGGAGAAATTCTCATAAAATGCCCTTCAGTTATGGCGGGATATTACAGGGAGCCCGAAGAGACTTCAAACGCAATCAGGTCCGGTTATTTCCATACCGGTGACTTGGGCATAATTGACAGCAATAATTATTTATATTTTAAGGGATTAAAAAAGAGTATTACTAAGATTAACGGTATAACAGTTGATCTTATGGAGATTAAAAACATTTTAGAGTTAAATCGGAAGATACATATTGATGAAATTGTTATAGAAGATATTATTGACCATGAAAAACAAAAGAGAAAAAAAGGAATTATTGTTAGATATTCTGACAGAACAAAGGATAATGTTTCATCAAATGAGATATTAAAACTGTTATCAAATTATATTTCGGAATATAAATTCCCTAAAGAATTTATCAAGATTTAAGGATAATGAAACTAGCACTGATTAATCCTAAAGGTATCATCTTAGAGGCCTATAATAAAGTCCTGCCTTTGACCGATACTGCCCCTAAATCGGGCAATTATGATTTTTTAAAAGCCTTTTTTGGTATATGGTCAGGTATAAGTTTAGGTTTATTAATTGTTGCGGGCTTAACTCCGGATCTGTTTGAGATAGATCTGATTGATGAAAATTTTGAGGAGATAAATTTTGATAAACAATATGACTTAATTGCCATAACAAGTATAACCCAACAAATTAAAAGGGCTTACGAAATTGCCGACGAGTTTAGAAAAAGGGGGATAACTGTTGTGTTAGGCGGAATACACGCAACCTTAATGCCCCAGGAAGCAAAGCGACATTCAGATAGCGTAATAATAGGAGAAAGTGAAGAAATATGGCCCGTCTTTATTAAGGATTTCTTAAATAAAGATATTCAGCCTTTTTATAGAAATAAAACCATCATTGACTTAAACAATTCACCAATCCCCCGCTATGATTTACTTAATGAAAAGTACTACAAAATTATCTGGGTCCAAGCAACAAGGGGTTGTCCTAAAGATTGTTATTTTTGTTCTGCTTCTAAAATTTTTGGCACGAAATACAGACACAAAAAAATAGATAGGATTATTGAAGAGATAAACTATATTAAAAAATTATTCAATAAGAAAATAGCCTTTGCAGATGACAATCTTTTTATCCAAAAAGATCTCTCATTACAATTAGTTAAAGAATTAATCCCTCTAAAAATCAATTGGTTTGCTCAAACGGATATATCAATAGCCGAAAATGAAAAATTGTTGAGTTTATTACATGAAAGTGGTTGTAAAATATTATTTATTGGATTTGAAAGTATTAATAAAAAAAATCTGAAGGGCCTGGATAAAACCGATTGGAAACTGACCCAATTGAAAAAATACAAGGATTATATTAAAAAAATCCAATCATATGGGATAGGGATTATGGGTTCATTTATATTTGGATTGGAAAATGACGATATATCAGTATTTAAGAAAACATCTGATTTTATCATAGAAAACAATTTGTTCGCTTCACAATTTACAATATTGACGCCATTGCCTGGTACGGGATTGCGTAAAAAATTAGAAAAAGAAAACAGATTAATCTCCAATGATTGGAGTAAATATACCTTCCTGGATGTTAATTTTAAACCACTTAAAATGACAACCGAGGAACTATATAAGGGGACTTTTGATTGTTATCAAAGGGTTTATTCTAAAAAGGCCCGCCTCAAAATAGCCTGGCATTTTAAAAATATTTACAAGGAGGTTAAAAGAAATAAATTAGAAGGTATTAAAAGTAATATTACAAAGATGTATTAATTTTAAAAATTTAGAGGTTTTGCTCCCATGAATCATGGAACTGGTATTCAAAGATACGCGCTCATTATGCTGCCTGAATTGACAAAATTTGGTAAAAATAAGGGTTTAATCTAGATATGAATCTTTTTGCGTCTTCGGGCATTTTAATAGGGATAACAAGTTTCACATTTGGATTGTTTGTATTTTTAAAGAATAAAAACAACAAAATAAATATATTATGGTTTCTTTTTACTATTCAGGTTTCAATATGGGGACTTGGAGGGGCAAAGGTTGGCTTAACAAAAGACATAAAAAGTGCTTTTCTGTATTGGAAAGTTGCTCATATTGGTATTATCCTCATGCCGGTTTTTTTTCTCCATTTTGTTTTAACCTTTTTAAAAATTAAAAAACCCAAAACTATCATAACAACATATATAATGGGTTTTATCTTTTTATTTTACAATTTGTTTACTGATAAATTCATTTCTAATATGCGATATGTATTTGATAGTTTTTACTATGATTCACCTCCGGGTCCTGTTTATATACCTTTTGTGATATTATTCTGGCTTTTAATAACTTATGTCCATTATGAATTATATAGGGCGTATAAAAAAACCAAAGGTATCAAAAAAAGACAAATACAGTATTTCTTCCTGGCAACATTTATGGGATTTTCCGGGGGTTCAATTAGCTTTTTACCTGTTTTTAAAATAGATATTTACCCTTTCTTAAATCTTGCCACCGCTCTTTATCCAATCATAATGACTTATGCAATAATAAAATATCACTTGCTTGATATAAAAATAGCTTTTACCCGGGCAGGGATAATTCTGTGTGTCTATATCTTTGTTTTAGGAATTCCTTTTTTGATTCTCTATTATACGAAATCCGGCTTGATTTCTACCTCCCTGGCAGTGGTCCTCGCCACACCGGGGCCTTTAATCTACCGTTATTTTCAGGAAAAAGCAGAAAACATCCTTTTAGCCAGGCAAAAATTGTATCAAAAGGCCCTTCTTAAAGCCGGAAAGACTATGATGCGGGAACACGATATAGACAAGCTGTTGAAATTTATCACTGATATAATAAAGCTGAAAGTCGGTATTGAATTTACCGGTTTTTTTCTAAAAAATAAAAATGATAAAAACTATACCTTAAAAAAAATAAGAGGATATAAAGATTTTCCAAAAGATTTGGCTATTTCTGTCAAACATCCCTTGATCAAACTTCTTAAAGAGAAAAAAACATCCTTGCATTACGAAGATATCGAACACATTTTAAATTCATCTTTAGACAAACATGTTCATTTAGTTGTTCCTGCATTCATTGATAATGAACTCCTGGGTTTTTTGATATTAGGCGAAAAAAAGGACCACACATTTTACACGGAAGAAGACATTAATATATTTGAAATCCTTTCACGGGAGGCAGCGCTTGCGATCGATCATTGTATTTTCATGGTAAAATTCAGTAAAGACCAGGAAAGGGTCTTTCGTGCAGAAAAGCTGGCATCAATTGGCGGGATGGCCGATGGTGTGGCGCACCAGATGAAGAATCGGCTAAACTTTTTTTCTGTTGTTACGGGAGGTTTGCAGTTTGAGACAAGTGCCTTTTGGGAAAAACATCCTCAGCTCATAGAAGAAAATCATGAGCTAAAGAAATATTTTGAATATCTATACGAAACGGGAGATTCATTGATAAATAATGTTAAAAAAACCAATGCCATCCTGGAGGGAATCCTTAATTTTGCCCGCACGGAAGAAAAAGAAGCCTATTTCTCCTGGTTTTCTTTACAAGAATTAATCGATACATCTCTGGGTTTACTTCTGGTAAAACATCGAATCAAAGAATTTCCTCTGGAAATGGAAGTCGATCCCTCTGATCTTATTTATGGGGTAAAATCACAACTTCTGGAGTGTATTTATAATATCCTGGATAATTGTTATGAGGCAATAAAAGAAAAGATTGATTTTTCGATTATGGCTGATGAAAAGCAAGATTTCAAGCCTCTCATCAAATTAAGCTTATCAAAAAACAAAAAAATCTCAACTATAGAAATTTCAGATAATGGTATCGGGATCAAGGATGAAAACAAACAAAAGATTTTCGCACCTTTTTTTACTACTAAATCATCACAAAAATCAGGTACAGGAATCGGGCTTTATGTAGTAAAAAGAATAATCGAAGAAAATCATAAAGGTAAAATCAACTTTCAGTCAAAATATATGATCGGGACCAGGTTCATTATTGAAATCCCTGATAATACCAAAAAAAACCAAAAAAGGGCTTTTCAGAATGCCTCCCTCGCTACACTCAAGCGGCCCTGATCCGTAACATCAATAAACCGTATCCAGAATCCTTTTCCCGGTTCCATACTCTCTGACGCAGGGAGTCTTTTATATCCGTAGCTCTTGTTATAATTATAAATCACATTAATGCCGCATCCTTCCGAGGACGCCTTTGAAGATGATGTGCACCCGCCTATAATATTCCATCCATTCTCATACACTGTGCTGGAATACATTTGAATGGGCTGACCGGTAAGTCTATAGATCTGTTCTTCATGGCAAAACACCCAGTATCCCTTTCCGATTACAAGGTTTTCGTTCTCTCTTATCCGGACATAACCATTTTCCCTTTCATAGCCATAAACCACTATGGCGTCAGGAAACAGATTTGAAACTAAAGTGTTTTCTGGTAACACAGGAAGCGAAATCATGCTCCAGCCTTCGGGCAGATTCAAATCAAATGTAATATCTGCACAGGCATCCCCTGCTCCGTCATCATCGGAATCCAACTGGTCGGTATTAGGAACATACACACAATTATCAAACCAATCCCCAACACCGTCAAAATCACCATCTTTCATGCACACATCAGGGGAAGAGGGAGGGCCATTGTGCACGAGAACCACCTTGTTGGATGATGCATAAACACATCCATCCAAGTCACTCGTTCCATAATCAGACAGACATCCCAGCCGGGATCCGGTCATACCCTTGGGATAGAAGGTCTCGATGATCCTATAACCAAGACCAACACCAGGAACAAGGCCTCCGAAACACATGATCGTGACAATCCGATTTGCTGGTTCTAATGTCCAATCCAAATAGCTATTATCCAAACGAAGCCTTGAAAAATCTATCAAAATCGAATAGTAATCATCAAAACTTTCCTGAGGCCATCCACTATTGTCCGAAGAGACCGGATAATTTCCACCGGCTTCCACTATCGCTACGACGCCATCCGTAATCAGGCCATCAAGAGGATTATTGGTGTCCATATTGTTTGAATTACACAAGACAAGATCCAACAAACCGTTTTCAGGAGGGATATCGATGATAAAGGGTTCTGTTTTTACTGAAAACAAATTACCGGGACCAGGCCAAATATGCGTTATTCCTGTATCCATCTCTGTTGAAATGGTCTGAATGAAATATATTGACTCTATCGAAGGAAGCCCCTTTACATCTACCTGCATAAGGCCTCTCGCCTGGGCAACGGATGACGCGTTTGTATTTGAAATAAGGGTATATCCTTGCACCTCATCCGTTCCTTCTGTATCTTTAAAGATACGAATCGAACACGTGCTCGGGAGATTAACCTGCCATAAAATACTAAAACTTCCAACATCCACATTATAAATATAAACATCTTCGCCTGCGGGGATTCCTGCCAAAGCTAATGAAGAAAAAGACAAAAGGTATAATAAAAAGACAATACATAACCATATTGACCCCGGATCTCTCTTTCTACTCATTTCATGTCCTCTTCTGATATTATTTTTGATATTATTATAGAAAAACAAAGACTTAATCTTGATGGATTCATTTTAAAATCCTTATAAGTATTTAGCGGTTAATCCATATAACCTGTTTATTCGTAGAAGAAAACCAGATTGGATGATCGAATTCTCGACCTTTTCCTTGTCTCAAAGGGATCGAAATTCAACAGGTCGTTCCCAACTTCCCTAAACTTTACAACATAAAATTTTGAGTTAGACATTGGCACACTATTCTTTATACGGACGCCAAAAACAGGATGATTTATTTTATAAGTTCTTTTCCATCCATTATCATAAAACCATATATTTTCAATACTATTTTCCCCGGCCCCTGAGGACTCGATGTCATTAATGAGATTACCTGTTTCATAATAAAGAGGTAGCTGGGGTAATGAAACAACATTTACAGTATCAGCGTAAAGATCCAGGCCAACTGAAACGGGTTTCCCATAAAAAGTCACTTCTTTTGTCATGCCTTGATTCAAGATAATAAAGAGCCCTCTACCATTTTGTATGTTTGTTATATTTACAAATTGTGAACCTAAAATTGGGTCGAAGGCCTTGTACGTTTTAATCCACGTTTTATCTTCAAATACATAGATCGATTCCACAATCCCTTGTTTTCCCTCTGCAGCCTCAATCATATTCCAAAGGTTCTCTGTAGTATAACCGGAAGGCAAAAAGACTAAAGGAAAGGCAAAGGCATTTACACCTTCCTTAAATTTGAAACTTGCAGAAATCTTTGCTGTAGTTATTTTTTCTCCGTTTACCATATCAACATTATCCACTCGCCCGCAACTTATAAACCAATGCTTGTCTATGTCCTGACCCAAAACATCCTGTTCCCCGTTAAGAATGTAAAATTTAATAATCTCCCCTTCATTAATCATTGGAGTGGAAGGATCATCACCTTGCAGATTAAGTGGAAATTTATCCCGGCCGAAAAGGTTATTCATATTAATTGCGGCATATTGTTTATATGAAATATTATCAGGATTATATTCCGTGGAAGACTCATCCCCGCCCATTCCATCCCCTACCCAGGCTGAAATTGGATAATCACTTAAAGGAGGATCTATATCCAAATCTGCGTCATGGGCATAAATATCCACCAAGACCAAAGCACCTATAGCCGGCCTTGTGCTATCGGATTTATATACGGCCCTATGGACAATATCGTTGCTCACAATATCACTTTGACCCGGATCAGTTGAACTAAGCCCCCTGAGCATTTCTGTTACAACTATGCCGGAATAATCAAGTAATACATCATTTTGGGTTACCTTGAAGTAATATTTAGTATTATTATTAAGCCCCACCACATTCACCTTTGCGAGTCCATATTGTTTTCCTTTCTCACCCGGATAACCGGGATCGGTTTCAATAATAATCTGTGATGGATTTATATCCGATCTTTCAACGTCATAACTATCATTTGTAAAAAACCTTATTCCGCAACTTGTATAGGCGCCGTCAGTTATTGTCCAGACTACGCTGAAAGCCCTTGTCGTTACATCAACTATCTTGGGGCCGAATGGTTCCTTGGCATTTGCTTTGGAGGCAAGGAAAATAAAAAGAATAATTATAACGGCTTTTACCAATCCCCTGCACCACCGCCCTATTTCTTTTTTCATTATGGATACCTCCATTGATTTCTCTGGAGATCAGGTTACAGGTTATATAGTAAATCCCTTGGGCTATTTAAACAGCTTACCTCAATCCCAAAAGAGACTTCTATTACACAAGCGTCAGATTGAAAACACCCGTATCAAGCAATTGACCGCCAAAACCGGATGTAACCGTATAAGAGCCTGTCATTGTAGTTGGAGAAGTAAGTATACAGTTCAAAACCAAGGCGACTCCGGTAGAAACGATACCTTCTAAAATAAAATTAGTGGGATCGGTCAACACCCCTTTTACATTAAAAAGGGTACTCGCAAAACGGCTGCCATTTAAAATGGCTGTACCATCCAGGGTATTCAGGGTTAAATTTTCAACCAAAGTCATGTTCATGGTACCCGAATTAAAAAGTATTATGAAGGCAATAAAGTTGCTTTGCCATGTACCTATCCATGTCCCTGCCTGAGCGCTCATTCGCATAGGAGAAGGGACCGTAAGTGAGGCTATTGAAGGGCTTAAAAGGTTCGGCATAACCGTGCCCATACTCAGGCTTCCATATGGTGTTTGAATAAATGACAAATAATTGGATAAGGGTAAAGAATCAAAAATCGACAAGGACGAAGTAGCCGGCTGAAGGAGAAAATTTAAAGGGTTTGAAAACATATTATTGCTAAGAGGAGTAAGGTTGAAGAGGGGGTAACCCAAGCTAAAAGAACTAAAGCTGAAAGGCGTAAACATAGAATCAAAATTGGTAAATAAGGGATTCCACAGTTCACCATATTTGAATGGTTGGACAATGGGATTAAAAGCAATACTCGGAAATTGAGCATTAGCAGGAAATGAATGGACTAGTAAAACAAAGATTAAGATAAGAATAAGGTTAAATAATATGGCTCTTTTTTTTGCTCTAAACATAAAAACCTCACCTCTCTACTGAAGATGTTGAAAAGCCTAAGAAATAAGCCCCGGATGAATACATTGAGGAGATAACTCTCTATTTCAGAACTATATGCAGAGGAAATTGCCCATTTAGCTTTATTGAATGAAATCACCGGAGAAAGAAATCCTAATGAACTGGATGAAATTGGATATAAGTTTTAAAGGCTTTTCTTAAAGTTCGAAAACTACCTCGTAACACAAAAAAAATATTAGATTATTTGATTAAGGATACCAAGATCTTATTTATCAATCGTACATAAGACAATCTATCTAAATTTTACAATAATATATTTTTTTTTGCAATCAGAACAGATTAAGATGAACAGATTAAGAAGTATCTAATCAACAAAAGTGTCTGTCAACCATCAAGTTATACTTTATGTCTTGCATAATCATTGTTTCAAGTGAAGTGTCGAGATAGGCCTTTTTGCAATCAAGCGCATCTACTCTTCCATCTCTTATAAATGTCATATACTTACATCCTCCAAAACATAAAGGCAGGTACAAGCACTCTGCACACCCCTGATTCTTCCATATGCCCAGTTTATAGAAGCTTGAATAATCAGTTATGCCTGTTAGAAGGCTTCCCACAGCAAAATCCTTTTTCCCGACAAAAGCAGGACATTTATAGATAAACCCATCGAAATTCACCACAAAAGAGGCCGAGACCTCTACCATGCATGGCATCGGCAATAGTGTCAGCGTCTTATATCCCTTCTTTAATATCTCTTCTCTAAGTATCGCGCTGGCCTTCGATAACCATGGTTCATTTATAGACATACATCCAGACGCATACCCGGATGGCATGGCTCCTCCCAATGGCTGTTTCATAACCGGATCGAACTTCACCATAGAAATCTTTTCAGAGGTAAGCCCTTCCTTTTCAAGATAATCAAGGAGTGATACAAATTTCTCATAATTCTCTTTGTCGAAATTTCCTCCTATACCGACCCTTGTAAGATCACAGGTCTCTTTTATGTTGCCTATGATTGTATCAAAGCTGGGTGCTCCTGATTTAAAAGGTCTGGATTTATTATGTGTCTCTGCTATACCGTCCAAGGTTATCTTAACACTTCTAAGCCCGAGAAAAACCAACTCTTTCGCTGCCGGCCTTTTGAAAAGAGAACCATTGGTGGTAATAGTGAAATAGAAAGATCCACCTTTTTTTTCAGTAAAAGACTTCAATTCCCGGGAAATCGACTTGATTCGTTCGAGACTTAAAAGAGGCTCTCCCCCGTAAAAATGCAAGATCAGGGATTGCTTATCCTTTATAAATTTACCTTTAATAAAATCTATTAATCGCTTTGCCGTATCATCAGACATGTAGAGCTTTCCCTTCATGTCTCCTTCATAACAGTATATACAGGAAAAATTGCAGTCCATATTGAGGACAACCATTATCTCTAAAACGCGATTATTTGTATTAATCTTATCAAGAAGACCAAATACTGTTTGCTTTTCCTCTTCCCTATCATGCACTATCATGCCGAGCTTGGACAATAGAGCTTCATCCGAAGGGGAGAGAGTACCTTGCTCTATTGCTTTAAAAGTCTCTTCTTTAAGGAAAACTTTGGATGCCTGCTTTGTTGAGAAAAGAAGCAGATAGCCTGGTTTTTCCCGGCAAGGAAAAGCCTTGAGGTAAAATGAAGTTTGCATAAGACAAAAAAATACAACAAAAAAATATAAAATCAATTTAAAGGAGGGGAGCTATAGCCCCCCCTCTTCCCTCGTTTACCAAAAAAAAGGACCGGTTGGCCCCCAACAACAGCATCTCGGCCAACAATTTTCCGTATCACAGCCTGTATCGAGCACTTCGACATCCTTTCCTTCTTCTTTTTTCATAATTCCCCCCCCGTCATTATGAATTAATTGTTAATGGTTTAAAATCCAGCCATGCTGGAGGCCTTTTAATTATATTATGAAGGCATATAATTCCCCCTTTAATTTTAAAAAATTTAATTTTAAAAGGGATAGACAATCAAAGAATAATAATTCTATACATCTCTCACTGTGATTTTTTATTTTACAAAGATATCTTGTTTGCCTTGGATTTATGTTATCATGAATTTCGCAATAAAAAGACATATTTGTTTAAAATGGTCCTTAATTTAATATCGACAAAAAATTTTTTTTACTTCAAAAAAACTCTTGCCTTGGATCGTAATTTTCTATAAAGGGGGGATATGCAATATATTGATAGAATTTTTCAAAAAATTGAAAAATACCGCTATTGCACTTTAATTCTGCATCTGAGCAATATTGCGCAGAACCATCAACAATGACTCCAGCACAGCATCAATTGTTCCTTCGTGCAGATGCTCGCCCCCCCGGTCATTATTGAAAGGATAATGGCCTTTTCGAAAAAAAGTATAATTCATAACATATGATAAAGTCAATAAAAAAACATAGGTGATTTTTACATTATTAAAGACATAAAAAATAATGATTCCCTTATGATTGGGCATGCTGATAATCCTCAAGCGAATTAAGGCTCTTTAGCGATTTAGTTTATTGGGATATATTAAGGTCGTAATATATTAAGCATTAATTATGTCTTTATCAATAAGCAGGTAAGATTTTTATGAAACGAAAAATAATTGGTTTATTAACCATTTTTTTTATATTTATCATTGGAAATACATATTCTGCAGGCATTGGGTCACAAGCAGGCTTATTAGGCAGTGGGATAAATGGGGGAGGTATGTCTGAGCCTCTTGGAGCCGCTGTTTTAATGCCTTATATTATGTCCCCTTCACTTCAACCCAATATAACCGAATCCATAGGTGTACCCGGCATGGGCGTTATCCCTCAAATAAATGCCCTGATGGAACCGGTTTTTTCATCTCTTATTTCAGGAGGAATTAATACCCCCCTGTTAAGTGCTAATAATCAGCCAATGACAGTTCCTGGCTTGACACCAATAATGGGATTCGGATCTGCACCCATCATGGGTATAGGCCCCCCGGCCTTGATGGGGCTTGCACAGGGGCCTGTTTTGGGTATCGATCCTCTGAATACTATGGGACTCGGGTCTGCACCCATCATGGGTATAGGTCCCCTGGCTCTGATGGGGCTTGCGCAGGGGCCTTTTTTGGGTATCAATTCTCTGAATACTATGGGACTCGGGTTTGCACCCATCATGGGTATAGGCCCCCTAGCCTTAATGGGGCTTGCACAGGGGCCTTTTTTGGGTATCGATCCTCTAAATACTATGGGACTCGGGCTAGCCCCCATGATGGCGATAGCTCCCCTGCCTATGATGGGATTTGGGCCTGGACCTCTTATGGGTATCGGGCCTTTACCTATGCCGGGACTTTCCCCCGGACCTGTAATGAGTATTGGGTCCGGACCCATTATGAACAGTCCTTACAATATCTTCTCGCCCTTGGATTTATCACCTCCCTTTAACAACTTAAGTCCAATTCTAAACAATCTGTCCGAACCGTATAATAATATACCTATAAATACCCCCGTAACTAATTCAAAGACAAACCCCGGAACAAAACAATCAGATCGATCCGGCAATAAAAGGGTAATATTTTTAGGTTCCTCTGTCGAAGAAATTCGACCCGATGGAACATCCTATATTGTAAAACACTATTTAGACACCTATACAAATAAACTAATCTGCGGTTATTCCCAAGGTGTGGCTCTATCGGCCCCCGATTATAATTGGTGGTACGGTTGCGCTCCAACCTCCGCAGGGATGATTATGGGCTACTATGATATATATGGATATAACGGGATTACATATGATTTGATACTTGGCGGAGTGGCCGAATTAAGCAGTTATTACCCTAATTCTCCTTTCCCGATTGACCGTCCTCTTGATCCTCCAAGCCCAACCGGCCCTACCCTATTGTGCAATAAAGCAATTGCCAGCGCCGGACATCTGGCTGATTTCTGGCTATCCTATGGGAGTACGGGTGATCCTTTGGCTTCAGGCCGTATTATACCTGCTCAATTTGATTGCTTAGCCGATTTCATGGGTACAAGTCAGGACAATCTGACCTCTACGGGAGACTCAAATCCTGATGGACAAACCTTTTTTTACTTTTGGACAGATGGAGCCAGAATGACAAATACTGATCTATTCAATTTAGGTTATGATGTGTATAACCATTCAGGGACATATGGGATAATAGAATACACAAAATATTGCGGACATG
>JBLIRS010000029.1:0-16579 GCA_049472415.1 bacterium
GTATCTTCGACACAGTGGCGCTTGCCTACAATCCTGATAATGAAAGATTTGAGGCAGAGCATGAAAAATTCATAGAACCGGGTGTATACACGGTAGTAGTATATGTGCAGGAACCTGAGGGGCTTCTTGACTATGATAAGAGCTCCTTCATTGTGCTTGAGCCTGATGGGTATGAGGGAGACGACACCATTATCCAGGCAAAGCCCATCCTGGTGAATCATACTCCCCAAACCCATAGCTTCCATAATCCCAATGACACGGACTTTGTCTATTTCTATGGCTATGAAAACCTTCCCTATCAGGTCAAGGCAGAAAGGGAATGGACAGATTGTCAGGTCCTTATGGAGGTCTTTGACTCCAATATGATTCCCATGGGTTACCCTTCCCCTTATGCAGTAGGATTTTCAGCCCCTCATAATGGATTTTATCATGTCAGGATTTCCTATCCCTGCCAGAGTCTTCCATCCCTTTATCCTTCATACGATCTTTCGGTAATATGTCCATCCGCGGGAGATGGCTTAAGCGGTATCTATGGATGGATCAAGGATAGTGAAACCGGTAAGGGGATTATCAAGGCAAAGGTTTGTTTCACCAATGGTATTCAGCAGTGTGCAGAAAGCATGAATGAGTGGTGGACAAACGAGGCAAACCATGAAATAGGTCTTCTGGAGAAGGGCTTTTTTCTCATCAACAATTTGATCGAGGGAACAGGCAGTTTATCTATCCAGGCATCAGGATATATATCCGAAGAATTCGAGATAACGGTTTTTCCCCGCGATATGGTTAAAACTGTTTGTTATCTGGACAGGGACCAAAACATTCCTGTTTATGAACCTGCCTTTGATCCTGATATAATGAGACGGTATATTGGCCTGATAGAAGACCCCTATATAGATATAAAATTAAAATTACTTGAAATTCCACTGTACAAGGGGTTGAATCTTTTCTCTTATCCGCTTCATTATCCTGTTTCTTATTATGCCGGACAATTTCTGAATACCCATGATCCCGATGGGATCTCCAATGGGCCGGAGTGGTTTTCCGGGATGAGATATTACAATTACAGCACAAGGAGTGAAGAAACCTGCTATTTTGTCTTTTCAGACCAGAATAAATGGACTATAAGAAGCTCTGATTCAAATAATCCGGCAGGATTTTTAATAAGATCAGGAGAAGGTTATGCCATCTATATGCAAAATGCGAAAACCCTCTCTTTCCCTTTTCCTCCTCCCAATCAAACTATCTCCTTAAAGGAGGGTATAAACTGGGTGGGGGTGCCAAGTCCGCCTCCCGGATATACCTCATATGTCATGCTCCGGGATATCGGCACCGCTAATGAAATTTTGAGCATCTCAGGCTATAATCCCATTACAGGGCAAAGGGAGGACACCTACTGGGAGTTTGGTAAACCCGGCGGGAAGGATTTTCCCATATTCTCCGGCCAGGGATTTTGGGTATTTATGAAAACAGAAAAACCCTGGCTGCCGGGATTTGGTCCTTAAGATTTTTTAAAGGATCGATTTGTGGCAGGTTGAGGCACAAAAATAAGGGGGACACGTTTTGGATAATAGAGTCATAACAGGCATGAAGGCTTTGATTATTCTATTGGGTATTTTAATGATCCTCATTTGCTGTTCTTTTAAATGCCTTGCATTTCCGGTCTGGCCTCCTGAAGATGGTGAAGATAGAATCGGTATTAATGATAACAATACAATGGAGTTTTTTGATCCTAATCAACCGAAGCCTATCATAGAATATCATGCAGGAGATGCCTGGTCAGCATTTCCTGACAAACTCACCAATAAAGCCCATAACCCCTATGCAGTTCAGATTTTCTTTGACACTAATACCAATGTGGATGATCGCAATCTTGTTCTAGGAGTTACATCCGACGCCCAGAATCAAATACTGGATATCTATTTTGACAGTCACCATATAGGAGATGAGACAATTCAAATAGGCCCTTTTCGCCTTGTTACCTTTTGGCTGGGCAAAATAGAGAAAGGGTCTCACAAGATTACAATTATTAATCAGGCGCCCGAAGATCCGGATACTGCCGGTGGAATCCTGTTTGATTTTCTTGAGCTGGTTTCCCCTTCTACCAAAAAAATCATCGTACCCGATAATGATCCCAACTTCACAATCACAACAATCACAGACGGAATTCTGAAGGCCGCTCCCGGCGACACTGTTTATGTGAAAAAGGGGATATACTATGAAAATATAATCCTAAGATCCGGCATCATCCTTGAGGGAGAAGACCCCGGTGCGACAATTATCGACGGAACGGGCAAAACAGTGATCATTGGGGCCTACCAAAGCCGGGTTAAAGGTTTCACGATCAGGAACGGGGGGGATACTCTGGCCGTAAATCAGGGAGTTGGGGTCAAGATTTTTTATGATTTAATGAGCCTTTCGAACAATATTATCCTTTCCTGCTCCATAGGCATATCATTGAGTGGACAGGATTTAATCCTGTCCAACAATACAATAGCTAATGACGACTGTTGTGTGTATATTCGGAGGCTAGATGCGAACTCGCCCGACCCGGGTGTAAATTGTAAAAACAATATCTTCAGTGATTCCAATTGTGCCGTTTATGTCCTTTCTGACGGCAACAGCGTTTATGGCATAGACCCGAATAATACAGATCGGGTCATTACAGAATTCAGTTATAACAACGTGTCAACCAATCTGGAACCATATTTATCAGGGACATATGAAAATCTTTTCGGTTTTGGCAAGGGTAACATACAAACCGATCCTTTCTTTGTGGACCCCAATGGAGGCGACTATCACCTCGGATCTTATTCCCTGTGTATAGATGCCGGTGATCCAAATGCAGACTTTTTTCAGGAACCCGCGCCCAACGGACAAAGAATAAATATGGGTGCCTTTGGAAACACCCCTGGCGCCACAAGGACTTTGGATCAGGATGGGGACGGGGTAAAGGATTACATTGAGGGTCCGGCAGATAGGGACCTTAATGGTAAAGAGGATTGGTCAGATAATCAAACCGGGGCCTTTATGCCGGCGGCAGGAGATAAAGAGATCTGGATCTTCATGGAGGGAGATGCAAATATGCCTCTGGCTTTTAAGGAAATAAGGGCTATTGAACAAACTGACCCGAATATTTCAGGATTCCCTATGCCTGAATCACATATCTTATTCGGATTCTGGGGGTTTAAAGTCATTAACATGGATTATGGCGCAAAGGTCACCGTTAAGATACATTTTCCCCAGGAGCTTTTTGAGAATACGGGCTATATTGCCTATGATCCCAATAATGGCTGGGTGGAATTACCCATAAGACAGGATGGATCAGGCAGGATTGTCTCCATTGATTTATCTGATGGGGGCACAGGTGATATGGACCGGACATCTGACGGCCTTGTCTCCCATATCGGAGGGATCAGCGTTGATTTTCCCACTCATGAGGACCTTGGCTCCATCGATTGTTTTATCCGGTCTGTAAGGGCCCCCCAAAATTAAGAGTTCCCGGCTTTACAATTATCAGACTATCAGCAAAAGGCCATTGACATATTATCCATCATTATGAGATTATCATATAATATTTTTCCACTCAACAGTTCATAGGCCTTGAAGGACTCTATCTGAAGATCAAATTCCTTATGTAATTTTGATGTTGCGAACGGCGATTCCATCCCTTATTGTAAAATTATCTTCACAATGCAGAAAAAAATAAAGAATGAAAAGATTTAATAAAAACATATTGTTCATTGGTTTCTCAAAAAGAACATGTCCTTTTCGCTTTTTTTGTTATGGCGAAAGTTCTTTGCACGAGATGTTGACAATTATTCTAACCCTAATCCTTCTTTCATGGTTAGTCCATGCAAACAAATTATCGGCATGGACCGCAAAGCTCTATGTGGAGGATAAAGATCTCGGGATTACCAGTGTTCTGATAGGCGTTGCGACAAAAGCTCATCAAAAAGTCCGGGAACTTGAGCCAGATCCTAATGCTGTAATTTTGGTTTTATATACACTGGAGGGGACTCCACTCTTAGAGGATATCCGTAAAGAAGGTAATGCGCAATACACATGGATCATCTTGATAGACCCAACGAAGAATATTGTACCACTAGACACCTCTCTAACAGCAACGCTTAGATGGGATTTCTCTTCATTGAGTGTGTATGATTTAAAAAACCCCACAGGTTTTATGGTCAAATTGCGGCATGCCTCTGATCCTATATCCCTCTTCCTTCGATACCAATTTTACTTAACTAATCCGCAACTTTTAATAAGCGCATACGATGAATCCGGTCCTCCACCGGAATCACTGCAAATCGCTTTGATTAATGAGCTTAACGAGCTGATCCGGGGTCCTTCCATATACGATAAAGAACGTTTTGCAAATGTAACCCTGAGCCAGGATGCTCAGCGTCTCATCGCAAAAAATCCGGAAGGAGAAGAGCTTAAGTGTCTTAACCGGTTGCTGTTGGATGAGGCTTACCCAAAAGAAATAGCTAAGAGCCCTAAATTTAAGCCAGACACTTATGAGTTGTTGCTTGGCTCTGTTGAAACATTACAAGGTAAAACATTACAAGTAGTTGTGGCAGATATGAAAACAACCGAATCATATATCGTAAAGGGAAGACAAGAGTACTTAACCCTGGTTTTCACTGAATCTGACAATGATAAAGATGAGACAACAGCAACAACACATTTTGAGGGCAATGGTGGTGGAGGCTGCTTTATCGCAACGTGTGCTTTACAATAAAAGGGAATAAAAGGGGACGGTTCTATTTTTTGATCTTTTTCAAGTGAGACACCTCTTATATACAAAATTGTTTTGTTCACTGAAGCAAGAAAGAAATACAAATTAAAAAATGCAAAGTACGATTTTGGAGAATGCCTGCTGGGGTTTGCAGTTGATGCTATTCGGTTAGTACAAAAGAAAAAAAGTAAGGTTTGTAAGCAACGTCCCCATCTGCACATCTCGTCCCCATCTAGACATCTACACAAATTACATCTACAAATTACTCTATAAATTACATCAATAATGCGATATAATTTTGCTCAATACAATAAACGTTTAGATGGATAATTTAATCGTATAGAGATTTTGTTTATTCAGGGGTATCTTATAAAACTGCATCTTCCATTCCCCAAAGATTTGGGAAAGAGGGGCAAGGAGAAAAATAGTGAATTATCTTAAAGCTGTTTTCTGGGATTATCCTCAATTTACGGATATCCACTATCTAAAAGACCTTTTAAAAAAAATAAAAAGGAAAAAATCTTTCTCTGGATCTTGGCCCGGTTTCTTGAATATGGACGTGTTGTTGATACCTTTAAATTTTTCCATTTGGATGAAATTGTTGAAAACTTTCCTAAGGTTAAGTTATCTCCATATTCAAAAAAAAATGGCAAAGAATAATAGAGGTCTATTCTCATGATTAGAGAAAACCGTCATTGTTATGCTTCATTTTCTTTCTTACCTTATTGATGAAATTAAAGTTGATTTTGTTATTGATCATCTATCCTTAAAAGAAAAAAGGGTAAAATTTCATTTTGAAAATGGAAACTCACTTCTCATAACGTTTCCAGCCCTTTTTGACTAACTAATTGAATCAAAAATAGAAAATGACGGAAGAATAAAGATAATGCTGCCTTACATTTGAGGATATCTTCTGATTTCCCATAGATTCTGCGTCTTTCCTTTCCCCGAAACGGTATTGGTAAGCAATATCAAAAACGGAATTTTTGAGCAAAAATCCACTGCCAAGACTTATCCCATAAAAATCGTCCACACTTCCGCTTGCCGGCTCCGGATCATAAAATATTCCCGCCCTTAGAGGAAAGATCTGCTGCTGATAATATACCAGATATTCCGCGCCAAATCTTACCTGAGTAATGTTTTGAATATCAGCTTCATGTCTGGCTTTATTATTGATCGGGCTGATCTTCTCTCCTGAAGGATAACTGATAAGATAATCCTTCCAATGAGTTCGGTAAAGATCCAGGGCCAGTAAAAAGGTGTCTGAAAAACGAAAGGAACAGCCAAGACCATAGGAAACAGGCATATTCAGTGTGAGGTTTTCCCTCAATGTATATGATGAATAATTATTTTGATTCGGATCGTCCGGGTACTCTTCTATAAAGGAATGTTGAAAATTATGTCTGAGGCTGGCCTTAAAGGGGGTCTTTATCACTCCTCCAAGGGAAAACCGGGGCCCCGGCTTCCAGAGAAAACCCAGGTTGACATTGAAACATTTAAAATCAAAGACATTTAAACCGGAAAACTCATACCGTTCATATAATTCCGCATATTTCTCAATCCTTTTTCCCAGGGATGTCCCTTCTCCCTCAACAATATTAAGGTTTTCCCAATAGTTGTTAATAGGCTTATCAAGCCATAGATTAGCAGTCACTCCGATATATAGTGGAGGAATAATCTGGATAGCGAAAGCCGGGGAAAGGGTGGTCAAAACCCCCTTTTGCGTTTTTATGGAGGTCATTCCGGGGATATCTGCAATGATTGCACCCGTATCAGGGTCCTCAAAGTGATACGGAAAGACAGAAAAGGTGTCTCTGGAAAATTCATAAAGGTGTTGATAATTAAAAGAAAAAACCGTATTTCTTCTAAAAAGGATAAAAGGAATTACCGCACTGAAATAATTAAGGCGCCACTGGCCATGAGACAGATCATCGATTCTTTCATCAATCGATAATGTCTCGTATTTACCTCTTCCTGAATAATATGAACCTACCATGGACATCTCCGGTTTTGTCAGATTTAACAGGGCGCCGGGATTCCATGAGGCTGCAGTGGCGTCATCCGCTATTGAAATAAAAGCTCCGCCGATTCCCAGTGCCCTTGCACCTGAACCTACAGGATTTGGCGTGGAACTTATCTTCATATCAGGGAAGATAATTGCGTGCACTAATATTGTCTTGGGAAAAATATATAGGAGTATAATAGTGAAAGCAAAAACAAATTTTTTCAATTGTATCTTTATACCTCATTCAATGCCATTAAATCAACTGATTCTATAATATCATCTAAAATGTTATGGGAAATTATATTTTAGCGGGAGTTTTTCGTTTCTGCAATGGATAGATAATATTGCCTTGCCGACTGTCTTTTTGAATCTCTTTGCCATTTTTTCTTTACTTAAATAGACGTAAAATGGACTCTTTTTCCCTTTAGATCTTATGGAAACCGGTGTCTAATGCAGACAGCACGCGCGCTTGCTACCCGGCCGCGCCTTCTAATCCTGGACAAACCTGCCGGAGGCATGAATGACCAGGAAACAGAAGGCCCGGGAAATCTCATCAAAAAAATGAGGGCAAGAGGAGTGACAATCCTTTTGATTGAGCATGATATGGAATTGGTGATGAAGGTTTGAGAAAAGATCATTGTGCTCGATTACGGCAGAAAGATTGCCGAAGGAGACCCGGAAGCAATATTTTTCGGAGGGGCTTCGGAAAAACATATCCATTTTTCCAGCTTTTTCTTTTTCGTTAGAGAAAGACTACTATATCAGTCAGTAACCAACACTACTTCTCCACAATTCATAACACTGAATCTTATTGAAGAACTATGCTTTTGGCCGCGGTTTTATATTGTAATCATATTGTTGTCAGAAAAAACCTGTCAAAAATTCCCTCCTTTAGTGGAAATTACATTTGGTTAAAACATCAAAGTTCTTGTTTTCTTTGATATTAAATTTTTTTTGTATTTGGCATTTTTTTTGTCTAAAAGGCATTATAGAAGATAATTCATCAAAACCAAATAAATCCTTTTATTTTATGTTGTTATGAGCATCGATGCTTTTTTAAGATAGTACTATAACTGATAAAGTTGGATAATAGGGATTCCGTTCCAGTGCAAGACTATATTACTGCAGTTAAATAATGGATAAGTCCCACATTTGAAACACCCTAACTGTGTACTGATAGGAGGTTTAAGAAAATGAAAACTAAGAAACTATTTTTTTATATGATTATAATATTCTTTACAATTACAATTATCCCAAACATTAGTTTTGCCTTAATTGCCAGGACTCACTTAGGTCCCGGCCTTGCCTATTATTCCGGACGTGAGACATGGACATTTTTGCTTTTTAAAGGACATAACAACGATTATATCTGGGAAGGCAGGTATAAGGGGGGTGCCTGGGAGGGATTGGGACAGGTACACGACCAGGATTCGACCAGTTGGGCCTTCACCGATCATGAGCCTGTGGCCTTTACTTATCATCTTCATGCCATAGAAACCGGTCTTATGCCGCGCGGATCCCGCTGGTGGTTGTATCTTGTTTTCAACGGGCACAACAATGATTATGTCTGGTATACAAGAAAGGAGATTAATGAAGCGTATGCCTCCGTTTACATGGGAAACTGGGAAACCCCGCGTCTCATCGCGGGTACTGACACGGATTTGTCCCCGGGGGCTGCCATGCATGATTGGGGTGCAGGGGATGAAGTGTTGACCATAGGGTATACAGGGGATGACGGGAGGATTAACTTAAAGAGGGCTGCTTATGATTTTAATCACCAAACACCCTATGAGTGGCAATCGGTTACCTCTTTGCCTTCAACGGCAAAAAGCTCTGACGGGCCCGCTCTTATTTCATATAATGGAAAACTATACGTATTTTACCGGGGGGCAGGGACCAATTATAAGATCTATTATGCGGTAGCAAGGAACAGTAATCCAGCCAATCCTGATTGGGAGATTTTTCAGATTCCCTATGCCTACTCAACCCATACTCCATCAGTAACAGAATATAAGGGGGATTTAATTGTAACCTTCAAGGGGCATAACAACCAGTATATCTGGATACGAAGATATGATAATGAAACAGGTGAATGGCAGAATATGGGTTATGTGAAGGATCTTAAAACCGATCAGCGTCCGGACATTGAATCGACAGGCAATTATCTGACCCTTGCCTTCAGACCTCCTAATTATGCCAATACGAACCTGTGCATCGGCAGTCTCATTCTAGATGAAAACCTGAGGGGTGACCGACCTGGTCATAACTGGTATAAGACAACAGGAAGCCTGTGTTGTCCTGCCGATGGCCTTGCTGTTTATGATTTATTAATTATTACACCAAGTGAGTTTGTTGCAGGATTACAACCTTTGGTCGATCATAAAAATGCAACTGGTTGTCCCACATTGATGGTTAATCTCGAATCGATTTATTCGAATCCCCATTTTGATGGACATGATGAGCCTGAGGAGATTAAAAAGGCGATCGAATATTATGAGAAAAATTTTGCGATTAAATATGTGATGCTGGTTGGTGATTCTGACAAATTTCCGGTACGTTGGGTGCCCAATACATTTGACCCCAGGGCTATAGGGGATTATCATGTTAGTGATTTATATTATGCAGATCTTTATACATCCGGTGATCATGAGCAGTTTAATCAGTGGGATTTTGATGAAGATGGCTACTTTGGTGAGCTACGTGAAAGCAGCAATTTTAAAAATGATCCCTATAGTGTGAATTTAGATCATATGGATCTTTACCCTGATGTGGCTGTTGGAAGGATTCCAGCATCAAATTCTGATGAGGTTGAAAATTATGTAACCAAAGTAATCAGATATGAGTATCTTACGCACGATTCTGATAATGATTGGTTCCATAATATCGTTTTAATGGGGCTTCATGGTCATGGAAATGCATGTCATCCTGGGATATATTTTACTGATATAAAAAATTATTTAGGTAATGGTTTTGATTATAAAATTTACATGGAGAGATTTTTTTATGAACCCGTGGATCGGGATAATTCCAGGCCTCCATGTATCTGTATAGATGATGATTCCTCTCTTGCAGATTGTGATGAGCGCACCGGAATTACATCGATTCAAAGAGAAATATTTATGGATAATGATGGTATCATACAAGGAGATAATCTCCCAAATGGTGTGCTTAACGATGTCGGTTTTGTGGCCAGATATGGTCACGGATCTTCTAATATAGTAGGAAATTATAGTGGAATCCAAAATTACAATAAATTTACTATTGGTATTTCCACAGGTTGCGAGGATGGGGTCTTTGTAAATCCACAAGTCGGAGTACCAAATCAACCAATTCCTTCTCCAATTCAACCGAATACAATAGACCGAAATCCCGAGAATAAATTATTTGCTAAAAATTCTGCCACTCAAGAGCAGACAGGATGGATTGGCTTTGTCGGGGCAACCAGGGGAACGAATTTCCCTACTAACGGCGCAATTATGTCTCTTTTTTTTAAAGGGTATCTCGATCCACACCCGCCGGTTTATTCATCTAAAAGAACTTTGGGGGACATGTGGCGCTCTATGCTTGAATATTGGTTAGAAGATTGGGTATTAGACGAAGAAGGAAGTTTTACATTAACAGACTTTGTTGATAGATTTCAAATGGAGGACTATTATGATGACGGTGGCGTTGCTTGTGATTGTATTAAACATACTATGATTTATGCCCTCTTTGGTGATCCATCTCTCCGGGTGGGAGGGATTAGCGGTCTTCGAGACGATCTTGCCCCTATCACATCTATTGATACTACTGAATGGCCAAAGGTTCGATTTATTGCCTCTGATTATGGAGCTATACCGTCTCGGGTGAGAAAAATCAACTACCGAGTAAATGGAGGGACATGGCAGAATGATGATGAAGTTATACTCGGTGATGGCCGTTATGTTCTTGAATACTATTCAGAAGATTTTGTTGGAAATGAAGAGGTCCATAATGTGAAGGTTTTCTTACCCTTTGAAATGACTATACCATCCGGCTGGAGTATGATTTCCTTGCCGCTTAAACCCGGTAATGCCTCTGTTTCATTCTTATTCCCTGAAGCGTCGGTGGTTTATGATTATAAACAGGGCTTAGGATATGAACGAATAACAGGGGAGTTAGAGGCGGGAAAAGGATATTGGATCTTGATGAACGAGGGAAGAACTTACAATCTCCATGGAGAGGCCATATATGAGCATTCCCATCTGATTCAAAATAATGGATGGTATATAATTGGAGGGTGCACAGAACAGGCCCAAGTTTCCCTGAATTTTGGAACTATTACTACAATCTATGAATATAATCAAAGTTACGGATATCAAAGGATTACAGAGGCTGACCGTCTAAGCCCGGCAAAAGGTTATTGGGTACTGATCACAGACACTCCTTTAACTGTGCAGGCAGTCCTCACCGTAAAAGCAGAATTTTAAGATTTCAAGATATTCATGAATGAAGGGAACCAGGATAAAAGGCAATTTGTCAGATTGTTACCTTTCCAGTCACTATCCCCGTTCTTCTATCGCAATCTTCGACTGTTGTTTCTGTCGTAATTGTTTCCGTCTCTGTACGCATCATTCCCCTTTGTGTATTCTTTTCCCTTCGCTTTTCCTTGATTTCGGTTTTTTGTTCTTCAGCCGGCCGAGAAGGAGGCCCTTTACGGAAGAAGCGGCCTTGCTTTTTGCCTGCCACCGGCGGGGTTGGAACCTTGACCCTGTCCGACTGATACTGTTCGGTTTCAAACGGAGAAATTTTCGTTGGCCTTTGCCGCTCGGGCGAGGTCGTTGCCCTCCCCTGGCCGCGGCCTGGCGCCTCGCCGTGCCGAACACGGCCTTCAGGCTCTGATTCCATACGTTTGGATGGTTTCATCTCCGGGCCCCTGCGATCCTCCCCCGGTAACGTTCTTTCCTTACGTTCAGCCGATGGAACTCGCTCAATATCCGGATGGCCCGCCTTACGACCAGCACCCTGTGCCTCCCAACGACTCCGCTCCTCGGCAAATCTGTGTACGTCATTGGAATGTCTTGATATCTGCTGTCGAGCTTCCGGTTTAATCTGCTCGAATTTGAAAGTAGTCGTCTTTCTTTCCACAACCCTAGGCATCGGCTCAGCTATCTCGAAGCTCTTTCGCTCCGACTCCGGCATCCTACTCACTCTGCTCGCCATCTCGCGATACGTCCTCGGCGGTCGAAGTGCCTTATCGGCTCGGCGACGGTTATATTCCAGACGCTCATTTTCTTCCCATCTCTGTTTATCCTTACGATGGCGCCAGCGGGCATGCACATAAATCGGGTCATACCACGTGTGTCTGTGCTCCCATTCAAACCACGGGAAAATCCCAATGCCAATATAGATGTCATCGTAGTAATCACCGAAGTAATAATGGCTGTATCGCGGACGGGCGAATAGGCCAAACTCCAGGTTGCCGATATCGACGACGATGCTAAGCGAGTAAGAAAAACCCGGCCGCTTATAGATGTGCCTTGGAAAATATACCGGTGCAAACAGCACACCGCGACGGCGAAGCGAGTAGTCCCAATGCCCGCTCACAAATACATAACCGCGTGGTGTGCAGACATAATGCGACGGCACCCATACCCAGTCCGCCCGTGCCACAATCCAGTAACCGGGCCGTCTAATATATTGTCCTTGATACCGGTACCAGCAAGGCGGCACCCATATCTTGTCAGGTGACGGAGCCGGCCCCGGCGGTTCAATGTCCGTCAGCGGAGGCGGTGCCGGCAAATACTCTATCTCCTTATTACTGTCAGTCATCCAAAATCCTGCCACCCATTGCCAGCCTTCCGATGTCTTCGCCCAGTATCCCGGAACCCAGTACATACCCGGCGGCGTTGCCCGCCAGCAGCCGCTCACCCAGATATACCCGTCACTTTCCGAATCCCATGCCCAGTAACCCGGCACCCATACAAACTGGTCGCCCTCGGGCCTCTCTGCCGGCGGAACTTCCTCTATATTGGCTGGCGGCTCTGTTGGCACTTCAAGACCCGTCTGATCATCCAAATTTACCAGCTCGGCAAAGGCCTCATTTATCGGCCCCCGCGTCAATACCTCCGGGTGCTCCTCTGACGGTATCGGCGGCGGTTGATCTGTCGTCTCGGCATAAAGCACCCCCGTCATCATAACCATTGCTATTGTTATTATTATAATTGAAGTCTTCATATCGTTTCCTCTTTATTAAATGTCTAAATCCGATAAAAGCAATTATGCTGTATATATATATCATGTCAATACTTTATCTGGCAACAGATGCATGTAATTATGACATTTATCATATAGCAGTCAAGGTAAAGTGCTGGAAGACAAGGCAACAAAGCTCCTGGAAAATCCTGATATTTTACATGCCTATCCGGGCGGCAGGCGATGAGTTGATCATCTTTCTGACATGAACCTTCTTTACCATCCGCCGCCTCCGCCGCCTCCTCCGCCGCCTCCGGAGGAACCGCCTCCGCCACTTCCCGAGCTGGAACCCGGGGAGGTTGACGAAGAAGATATTGCATCGGAAAAGGACGATCCAAGGTTTGAGGCCAAACCTGAATATCCCATTCTTTCCAAGGAACGTCCCGAATACCAGGCAGGAGAATATCCGTCTTTCCCTTCACCTGCCTTTGCCAGGACATCGGAAAATTGCTCGCTCCATTGATTTTCAACATCCAGGGCAAGGGCATAGGGCAGATATTTTTCGAATAAAGCGGGAGTTTTATCAGGTGGATTCATAATGTCAAGACGTTCCTTTTCCGCTACGGAGAGATAGAGCTTAAAACCCTCGATCTGGTCCATGACCTTTCTCCCTCTTAGGGGTGGAGCTTTCAAAAGCTGGTAAAAGAGTATATTTAGGAAAACAATTCCTAAAATGAATAATACTGCCAAAGGAGTAAGAGAATGAGCAAGAAAAGCTATACCGAAGATCTCTCCGCCCAAAAAAGGAAGGGAAAAGAGAGTGCCCCCCAATGCTTTTCCCATGGATTCCTTTGTCCCTGCCATGACCTTTTTCCATAAGTTTTTGGTATTTATGAAAAGAGCAGAGCATCCAATGGACCAAAGAGAAAGCCATAAGACCATAAATCCTGCCTGGGACTTATCCGATGCTGTGCGTACTGCAAGCGCCAGGGTAAAAAGAGAAAGAATAATGCCTGGCACAAAGTAAGATGAATTTTGCAGAAAGTAGATTTTCTCCAAATCCCGCTTGAGTCCTTTTCTTAATGTCTTGATAGCTTTCTGAATAGTTGTGTGGTTATATTGCTTGAGAACAATTTCGTTTCCGGTGCCCAAAAGCTCAGAGGCAATCTTTTTTTCCCTTGAAGATAAAAGAGAATCATCGGTCCCTGTTTTTTTGAGCGTAAAGGTTTTATCCCCATCTTCAGTAATTTTCAAAAAGCCTTTTACCGCCATTCCTACTATAGCGGAAGCAAAGGTTTTATTATCGTAACCCATGCGCATGAGATATCTGACATCTGCCGGGGTAAATGATTTCGGTGGTGAAAAAAGGGGAATGATTGTTCCTTTCTCCGGGTCTTTTCCTACCTTAACCCATACTATCAGATAGTAGAAAAGGCAGATAACGAGTCCAATCAATGCGATGAAAACAGTACTATTATCCTGAAAAAGAAAAGCGAGCTTTTGACCCGGCCCTGGCTCACTTACGATCCCCTTGGGCCAGGATACGGCAATAGTCAAACCTTCACCCGGTTTAAGAGATTTTGTCGTTATGAAAATTATTGTATCCTGTGCAATAGAGGAGATTTCAAAATTACGATCTTGAGCCCCTTTCGGACCGGTATATGCTGTTTTTTGAAGGATTTCAGCCCCCCGCGGCAATATAACCTTTGCAGAGGCCTTTTCAATAAGAAAAGCCCAGTCATTTCCGGTTACATTCCAATACAGTTCATCATAATCCTCAAAAAATCCGAGTTGTCGAGTGGTGTTGTAAGTGATCGTGTAAGTGTAGACGCCGGGTTTGAGAAATACATCCTTACTGCCGATATAGATCCGTTGGCCATTCGATACCTTCTGAATATGGTAAGGCTCTGGGCTGCCGTTTTTTAGGATTTCCTCGATCTCAAATCCCACATCAATTGTATTCCCAAAACGGTCTTTATACCTGGTAGGAAAATCCCGGGTTATGCCCCGTTTTATTTTCTTCTGTGAACATATCACCTGGATCGTTTCAATGACCTGTATGTGAGAATCCTGAAAAACGTAAATGACACTATTGAAATCGATAATTTTTTCCTGCCGGATATCTGCTGACGATTTAACAGGGCAGAATAATGTATATAAAGAAATCAGTGTGAGCAGGATGATTTTTTTTTCTATTTTCATACTACCCCCTTTTTTCACAGCTATTTAAGGAACTTAGAGTGGCTAAAATTTAACCTTGGGTACTGTCCGATCTTTTTCATCTTCAATTTCAAAGAAAACGGCCTGTTTGAAACCGAACATATTGGCTACAACGTTGCTGGGGAAGGATTCTATAAGGATGTTGAAGTTACGAACTGTTCCATTATAATAGCGTCTGGCCATTTGAATCTGATCTTCAATTTCTGAAAGTTGCTTCTGCAAATCCAGAAAATTTTGGTTTGCTTTCAGGTCCGGATAATTTTCCGCCACAGCAAACAGGTTTCCGAGAGAACGTGACATCTCACCTTCCAGGCGCCCTTTTTCCCCAACATCATCAGATTTCATGCTTCTAGAACGGAGCTCAGTAATGTTAACCAAAACCTCTTTTTCATGAGCCATATAGCCCTTGACCGTCTCAATGAGATTCGGTATAAGATTCGCCCGGCGTTTAAGCTGAACGTCAATGCCGCTCCAAGCCTCCTGCATAAGATTTTTTTGACGTATCAGGCCATTATAAATGACAATTAACCAGAGAATGATCAAAAGAGCGAAACCGAAAGCGAAACCGAGGATAACAATAGGTACCATTATTGTGTCCTTTTTGGCTTTATAATTACCTTTGAAAGGTATTGGCATTTTAGAGCTTGTAGCAAATTCTGCTTTTCCGGATAGAAGTATACGCAGAACTTTAAACTTTTGTCAATACAAATACCGGACAAATATTCTAAGAGAATTTAACAAAAGATCAAAAGATAAACATACCATCTTGCTCATTTTACCCTGTTATGAAAATAAGTCATCACGACCGTTTGGTCGGAATATTTAAAGTTAAAAAATCTGCCCAAATCTAATTATTCTTTTTTTTCAAGCAATTATAACAAGACTCCAATTTTGGCATGTTTATTGATATGTAACAGTAACCAGAATATAATCATTCTCGTAATAGATTTCAAATGTAGATTATGGGTTAAATAATGAGGACGGTTAAATGAAATATATACTCTTAATACATTTTATGTTTGTCATTTGGGTATTCTTTGATGGATATAAACGCAAAATGAATCCTATTCCATGGGCAATTGTAGCGATGTTGCTCGGTCCTATCATTTTATATCATTATATCCCCAATCGTCCTTTAAGGACTGATAAACCCTTAAAAAGTGCGAAAGCCTTTAGATTTAATAAGCACCTTAAAAGTCTGGCTTTATTCTGGGCTATCTTACTTGCTTCGATCAGTATTTGGGGCGGCAAATGCCCTACCAATACAATAAAAAGTGAATCTCTGGAGTATCGGCTTGCAGTAATAGATAAGGAAAGTTTCATCATCGAGGGTGACCCGATCATTGGCCGTTTTTCTTCCCTGCTGAATCAATTATCGGATAACTATGTTGAAGACCGCCAGCAAATCGCAAATATTTCCATAATAATTTGTGATAAAATGAAATCAAACGGAATTGATG
>JBLIRS010000003.1:0-29482 GCA_049472415.1 bacterium
GGCAGTAAGGGCATTGGGGCAGGGATTGAGAGTATACATGGCGCAGTTCCTAAAACCAATGGATGCCTTTTCCGGAGAAATTGCTATGTTTAAGGTTTTTGGCCCTCATTTTAAATTTCACCGTCCTAACAAATCGTGTTTTTTGGAGAATTCTCTTACCATAAATGAGAAAGAGATAGAAAAAGGGTTTATTATAAATGAAATTAAATATGCCCGGGAGGAAATGTCCAAAGGTTCTTATGATATATTTATATTTGATGAATTGTTAACAGCTTTGAATCTTGATATGATAGAAGAACACGCATTAATAGAATTGCTTAAAATGAAACCGGAACAGACTGAGATTATCCTGACAGGTCTTAAGTGTAAAAAGAGAATTATGGATATGGCAGATCTGGTTACGGACATGAGATCGATTAAACACCCGTATAAAAATGGACTTCAAGCAAGAAGAGGTATTGAATACTGATATAAAAAAGGTACCAAACAGTGATAAAAGATTCTCATCTTAGATTTTGCATAGTAAAAACGATTAAATCGGTTACCCTGATTTTTTCGGTATTAATTGTAATCATTTGCTCAAATACTATTGTTTATGTAAAAGCCTCGGAAGGGGCAAAGGCAATAATTAAAGAAATTCAGGCCATAAAAGACAACAGGACCATTATAGTTAATGCGACACTTGAAGGGGCCTTTAGTCCTGATATAACTGAGGCGATTTCCAGCGGGGCGCCGACAAGATTCAGATTTCTTATCCATCTCATGAAAAGACATGGGTTCTGGTTAGATGAAAAGATAAAGGAATTAACCCTTCATAATACCGTGGTCTATGACGTCCTGAAAAAAGAATACATCATTACAAGGTCATTTCCTGGAAATTTGGAGGAAAGTTACACGACTGAAGACTGGGATGAAATGACCAGATGGATGAGTGAGCTTAAATCAGTTCAATTTAGCGTCCCGGAATTAAAAGATAAAAAGGATAAATATTATCTTAAGATCCGGGCCGAAATGAAATGTATCAAGATACCTTTTCCGCTGAATTACCTCCTTGCGTTCGTAGCCTTATGGAATTTTGATACCCCATGGGTTAAGGTCCCATTAGATGCCGATCCTAAAAAGTCTGAAATGATTGAACAGGCTTTAATTTCACATGGAAAATAATTATAAAAAGAAACATCCCCTAATTCCTATCATAGTTATCTTTACTCTGGGATTTCTGCTGATGATTTCACTCAACTTTCTGTTTCAGTGGAGGGAAGGGGCTAACCTGCCCAGCGGTATTCAGGTCCTTGTTGTACTGAATCTAAACATTATCCTTTTGCTTGTTATAGTGCTTCTTGTATTTAGAAACCTGGTCAAGCTTTACTTCGAACATAAAAAAAATGTACTGGGTTCAAAATTCAGGATAAAATTGATACTCGCATTCATTAGTGTTTCCCTTATTCCTGCCATTCTTCTATTTCTATTGGCAAGCAATTTTATAAGCAGGAGCATTGAAAGCTGGTTCAATGTTGAGAATGAAGAATATCTGAAAAAGTCTCTTCGGGTTGCTCAGGTTCATTATGCTTCTTCATTAGGACAGGCATTTTCATCAGCAAGGCAGATGGGTGATGAAATAGTTGAAAAAGACCTATTATACACCGGCAAATTCAGACAATTGAGGAATTTGGTTGCAAGTTATCAGGCAGCTTCTGAAATAGGATCGATAAAGGTTCTCGACCAATATGGGAATGATATCCTAACCATGTCTAAGCCATCCATTCCTGAGAGCCGTTTTGCCGGATCACATAGCGAACTTATCAAAAAAGGATTAACGGGAAAAGAATATTCGATTATTCAGCGTTCAGGTGAAGGGCACCTGATAGAAGCCGTAGTGCCTATCCATGCAAAAGACAAAAAAAATCTGGCAGGACTCATTCTTTTTAATTATTATGATCCATATGGACTTATGGAAGAAATCAATTATATAAAAAATGCATTTGAGGAATATCAAAAACGCAAGGTTTTTAAAAAACCTCTAAAAATGACATATCTTATTACTTTTCTTCTCATGACTCTTTTAATAATATTTTCAGCCATATGGTTCGGAATTTATCTGGCAAAGGGAATAACCATACCGATACAGAAACTCGCGGAGGGTACCAAAGAGGTTGCAATGGGAAATCTGGACTATAAAGTCGAGGTGCAGGCAAAGGATGAGATAGGGATGCTTGTGGAATCATTTAATCGAATGACTCAGGATCTGAACAGGGCATTGACCGGATTGAGGCAAACAAATCTGGAGCTGGATCAAAGGAGAAAACATATAGAAAAGGTGCTCGCCAATATTACATCAGGTGTGGTAACCATAGACGCAAATGGCTTAATAACCACAATCAATCCTGCCGCTGAAAGAATACTGATTCTGCATGCCAGTCAAATTTTGGGCCTTCCATATTTTGAAGCCATGGGAAGAGAAACATTGAGGCCTTTAAAAGAAATCATAGACAAGTCCAGAAAACAGAAAAAAGAGGATGTGCATGACAATGAGGTTCAAATACGTCTCCGGGGACAAATAAAGACCTTATTGGTTAATATTGCCAAACTTCATGGTCAGGAAGGTGATATGGGATCATTAATCGTGTTTGACGATCTGACTCAATTAATCAAGGCACAAAAGATTGCAACATGGCAGGAGGTGGCAAGACGTCTCGCGCATGAGATTAAGAATCCGCTTACACCAATCCAGCTTTCAGCGGAAAGGCTTTGGAAAAGGTTCCAGAACATGGAGGGCAAAGAAAGAGAAATTATGCAGGAATGTACTGAGACTATCATTCAGGGATCACAGGGGCTTAAAACACTCATTGACGAGTTTGCTCATTTTGCCAGAATGCCCGATCCGGTTTTAAAGTCGGATGACCTTGGAGGCCTTGTATCCCAAACCGTGTCCCTTTACAGCTCAATACATCCGGATTGCAGGTTTGATATAATAAATGATAATGAATTGCCGCCAGTAATGATGGATAAAGATCAAATTAAAAGGGCAATGATTAACCTGCTGGATAATGGGTATGAGTCAATGGAGGATAATCGGTATATCCAGGTAAGAACTTTTTTTAATAACCAGGACAATATGGTCTCTGTTCAAATTGCAGATTGGGGAACCGGCATTTCCCCTGAGGACAGGGATAAGATGATCGAACCCTATTTCTCAAAGAAAAAAGGAGGAACAGGTCTGGGACTGGCCATTGTCAACCGTATCATTGTAGATCACCACGGCCATTTAGTAATCGAAGACAACCAGCCGAGAGGAACAAGGGTAGGATTTAGTCTCCCCCGTGCGTGAAGGTTAATCTCATAATCTTTTCAACTTCATCGATATCTTCAGGCGTATCTACTCCTATAGATCGATATTCAGTCATGACCATTTTTATATTGAATCCATTGTCCAATATCCTTAACTGCTCAAGCCCCTCCACTTCCTCTAAAACGGATGGTTTCATATCAGGGATTGATAAAAGAAAGTCCTTCCTGTAACTATAAATCCCACAATGGATGAATGCTTTTTTGGGGGATATTATGATATTGTCAGGTGTTTGTTCTGAATCTGAAATATATATGGATTTACATTTCGGATAAGGGATGGGCGCCCTTGAAAAATAGAGGGCATATCCATTATGATTAGTAACCACCTTTACCATATTCGGATTAAAAAATTCCGCGTTTTTTGAAACAGGGCGCATGAGACTGAACATCTTTTCATCCGGAAAGTTGAACATTTCTCCGGCAAGAAGATCTATCACACCAGGATCAATTAATGGTTCGTCACCCTGGAGGTTGATTATCCATTGACAATCAATATTTTTAGCAATCTCTATAATTCGATCCGTACCCGTTTTATGATGTGGGGATGTCATAGAAACCGTTCCGCCGAAACCTTTTACGGTGTCGTAAATCCTTTTGTCATCTGTGGCGACAATAACCAGATCAGACAAATTTGCAAGTTTTGCCTTTTCGTAGACGTGTTGTATCATGGGACGTCCGCAGATAGCAGCAAGCGGTTTGCCTTCAAATCTTGTTGATTTAAAACGTGCCGGAATGACAATGGCTATTTTCACTATAGGACCATCCATGGCTGAGGGAGAAAGATCTTTTCATAGGTCATTAATGCATAGCGATCAGTCATGCCTGCAATGAAATCGCAAACGATCCTCTCCGCGCTTTCCCCCTCTTCCTGGGGTTCTTCGGCAATGATCAGTTCCGTATGATTCAGATAGTAAGAATACAATTCTTGAATAATTTTCGATGCCTTTTCAAACTCCGCCCTCGTAACCGGATTGTAGTATACATTCCGGTAAAGGAAGCTTCGGAGGGTATCTGTAGCCATAAGGACATCCTCACTCATCATTACCATCTCCAGATCGCAATTAATTGTCGAGTATATGATATCCTTAACCAGTGTATTAATCCTTTGTACAATACTCTGGCCGAGGACTTTGGTACAGGAAGCCGGCAGATTTTCTTCCTGAATAATTCCCGCCCTGAGGGCATCATCAATATCATGATTAACATAAGCCACTATATCGGCTATTCGTACTATTTCACCCTCCATGGTCAAGGCCCTATTCTCTTTATTGGGTAAGATATTACCCCTTCCTTTTGAATGGTGAAGAATTCCATCCCTGACCTCTAATGTCAAATTAAGTCCTGCTCCCTCCTTCTCAAGTTTTTCCACAACTCTAAGGCTTTGTTCATTATGCTTGAATCCCCCGGGATGGATCTTATCAAGAACCTCTTCCCCTGCATGTCCGAAAGGTGTATGCCCGAGATCGTGGCCCATGGCTATGGCCTCGGCTAAAGTTTCATTAAGCCTTAATGCCTTGGCAATAGTTCTTGCAATTTGTGAAACCTCAAGGGTATGTGTCAATCTTGTTCTGTAATGATCCCCGAAAGGGGATAGAAATACCTGCGTTTTGTGCTTGAGTCTCCTAAAGGATTTGGAATGTATTATTCTATCCCTGTCTCTCTGAAATGCGGGACGGATGGGACAAGGCTCTTCGGGTCGTAACCGGCCTTTTGTATGAATATTCAGGCATGCCTTTTTTGAAAGAGTGGCTTCCTCGAGTCTTTCTAATTCCTCCCGGACATTCAAATTTCATCTCCTGTTTTATATAAAATTGAATTGCCAAAGTAATTAAAAGGTATCATGAAATTTTTACAATAGCAATATATTCAATTCCACTAATATGTCTCAATCTTGAGACGATATTTAAAAAAGTCACTGCAAAAGGACTGAAATTGCCTGAGAACCTTTTCCTGACAATATCTTTGAGATTCGGCCTATCTTGACACAATGTTTACAGAGTGCTAATATTTCCCGATATATTTATAAAACTTTTAATATTAAATATACAAAAAAACCTTTTTGATTTATGCTTAGTATTTTTAAAAACAACACGTTTTACGAATCAATAAAACTTTAAATAGTATGATTCAACAAAAAGTTTATATAGAACGTATTTATAATCAAATTAAGGCTCTGGAAGCAAGATATAGGAAAAATATTGATTCTCATCTTTTTTTCCCTTTAGCAGATGCATATGTCAAAGCAGACATGTTGGATCAGGCGGAGGTAATTTTAAGAGAAGGGCTTTGCAATCACCCAAAATACTGTGCCGCAAAGGCACTTTTGGGTGAAGTGCTTTTCAAAAAAGGGGATCTCGGGGATGCTCAAATTCAATTGGAGGAAGTCATCGAGATGGTTCCTGACAATATAATGGCGCATAAACTTTTAATCGAAATTTACAAAAGGACAGGATTGAAGGAGAGATATGAAAGGGAATTAATGACCCTTAAAATGATCGATCATGAGGAAAGACCATATCCGGGCAGAGGTAAAACAGACAAGAGGATATCTGAAGCGGGTGAAGAGAGAGCCAAGCCTGATAAGATACAGGAGATTGAGACCATTGAAGCTGAAAGCGTCGATGAGACCTTCGTAGAAAATAACATGATTGATTTTAAATGGAAGAATACGGAGGAAAGCAAGGGTGAGATAATCACTGCTACACTTGCTGAGCTATATTTTTCACAAGGATTTATTGAGAAATCTATTGAGATCTATGATAAGCTTTTAATTCAACAACCGGATCAAAAAAAATGGGCCGAAAGACTTCTGGAGATAAAGGAAATACACAATAAAATAAAAATGGGGTCCGAGGCGATTTCAGATAAGATTATTCATTATGAGGCAGGAGACGAAAAAGAAAAAATTCTGTTTACATTGGAAAAATGGCTTGAAAATTGTCAGAGATTAAAAAAAGATTAATTAGAAAACCAAGTGTGAATCTTTAAACTACTGAAATGTTACTATTAAAATGAACTATCTAATAAAGAGAGATCAGAGATTGAGGGAGAAATTTTCAGATTGCGAATTAGATGGAATACTTATAACACGGCCTGAGAATATCTTTTATTTGACCGGTATTGAGAATCTAGAGGGTATTTATTTTTTATATGATAAAGGGACTGTATTTTTTACTGATTTTAGATATTTTAATTATCTTAAAGAGAAGGATCCTTTCTTTGAAATTGTTCAGTGCAGATTATATACTGAGGATATAGCGGCATGGCTTAAAAAGAATGACTTTAGAAAAATCGGCTTCGAATCGGGATATATTACCATTAAGGCGCTTAAAAGCTGGAAAGATGTATTTTTAGAAATTACTCTTATTCCCTGCGATGGATTTGTAGAGGATCTGAGGTTGATAAAAGACAGTTTTGAGCAGGAGCAGATTAGAAAAAGCACTAATATTTTGGGCCAGGTAATGAATAAAGCTTCTGAGATATTGAACAATACAAGCGGCATTACTGAACGTGATTTGGCTATTGAACTGGATTATATAATGAAGAAGATGGGTGCTCAAGGTTCAGCCTTTGATATAATCGTTGCGGCAGGTAAAAGGTCTGCCTTTCCGCATGCATCTCCCATTGAT
The DNA here is from genome assembly GCA_049472415.1 of bacterium. GTDB lineage: Bacteria > SZUA-182 > SZUA-182 > DTGQ01 > JAFGSM01 > JBLIRM01. The sequence goes on from JBLIRS010000003.1 coordinate 6,978, forward strand.
TATGTTATTGAAAATGAAGATTTGCTTTTGATAGATTGTGGAGTCATATATAAGGGATATCATTCAGATATGACAAGGGTTATGCTTTTAAATGATAATCCTGATCCCAGGATCCGGCAGATTTATGATATAGTCAGAGAAGCCCAAAAGGCTGCCGTATCTCTTGTTTGTCCCGGGGCATCCGCGAAGGAGATTGATCATGCGGCCAGGGAGATTATAAAAGAGGCGGGTTTTGAAGATTGTTTCGGACATGGTACAGGACATGGTGTTGGTCTTATGATACATGAAGATCCTAAGATTAATAAGACATCCGATAGTGTGTTGAAAAAAGGGATGGTGTTCACAGTTGAGCCGGGAATATATCTGGAAAATGAATTTGGTATCCGATGGGAGGACATGGTTTTGGTAACTGACGGTGGATGTGAATATTTGACCGATAAAAGCTGGGACAGTCTAAGATTTTTTTAAAAAATGTAATATAATGAAAAGAGAAAAAAATGGACAATGACATTAAAAAGTTAAAAAAGATCTTAAAGGTTCTTGAGGATGCAAATTTTAATGAAATAGAATGGGAAGAGAAGGATTTTAAAATCAGGGTCAAGAAGAATGTACCGGAGGGCGCCGAATCTAAAAATATTATGACCTTACCTCAATTCGAAAGAGAGGTTCCCAAGGGTCTCCCGAAAGTACATGAAAAACAATCTGCAGATCTGGAATTGGCGGAAGGGAAAAGTATTATAAGGTCCCCTCTGGTAGGTACTTTTTATCGGGCGTCTTCACCAAATGCATCCCCATTTGTAAATGAAGGAGAATCAATCAAGGCAGGGCAAATATTATGCATCATTGAGGCAATGAAATTGATGAACGAAGTTGAAGCCGATCGTGATGGCAGGATAATTTCCATACTTGTAGAAAACGCGCACCCGGTTGAGTATGGCGAACCGCTTTTCATTATAGAAGAAAATATTCAAAATGTTTAACAAGATTCTGATAGCGAACAGGGGCGAGATTGCAGTAAGAATAATCCGTTCCTGTATGGAGATGGGGATAAAGACCGTAGCAATATATTCTGAGGAAGATGCTGACAGCCTTCCTACGCATATGGCTAATGAGGCGGTATGTGTTGGACCCAAGGAACCCTCTAAAAGCTATCTTAATATTCCGGCTATAATCAGTGCTGCTGAAATCACGGATGCCGAAGCCATTCATCCTGGATATGGATTCCTTGCCGAAAATAACCGCTTTGCTGAGATTTGCGAAACATGCGGGATTAAGTTTATAGGCCCAAGTTCGGATATTATTCGTTCCATGGGAGATAAAGTTGTTGCAAGACAAATGATGCAAAAGGCCGGAGTTTTGACAGTTCCAGGAACAGAGGGGGGAGTCGAAAATAATAATGAGGCCCTGGATATGGCTCATAGCATAGGCTTTCCGGTAATGATCAAGGCCGCTGGTGGAGGCGGCGGAAAAGGGATGAGGATTGTCCATACGGATGCCAGTTTCTTAAATGCCTTTATGGCTGCTCAGTCTGAAGCTGTAAGCTCATTTGACAATCCTTGCCTTTATGTGGAAAAATTCATCGAAAATCCAAGGCACGTGGAATTTCAGATTATTGGAGACAACTTTGGGAATATTATTCACCTGGGAGACAGGGATTGTTCAATCCAGAGAAGGTATCAGAAATTAATAGAGGAATCGCCTTCCCCTTTTTTAGATGAGAAGCTGAGGAAAGAAATGGGAGGAATCGCTATTAAGGCTGCAAAGGCCCTGAGTTATTCAAGTGTTGGAACTGTGGAATTTTTGCTTGATGAGTCGGGGGAATTTTATTTTATGGAGATGAATACCAGGATACAGGTGGAGCATCCTGTAACGGAAATGGTTACCGGTCTTGACTTGGTAAAGGAACAGATAAAAATTGCTGCAGGCGAAAGGCTGCCTTATAAACAAACAGACATTCAATTTTTAGGGCATGCCATTGAATGCAGGATAAACGCTGAAAATCCCAAAACGTTTATCCCTTGTCCTGGAAAGATATCCAATGTCCATTTGCCCGGGGGACCCGGAATCAGGATTGACACCGCCATTTATTCAGAATGTAATATCCCGCCTTATTATGATTCTTTAGTAGCAAAACTTATTTCTTACGGCCGCGACAGAAATGAGGCGATCACTAGGATGAGAAGGGCTTTGGATGAATTTGTTTGTGAAGGGATCGACACGACAATACCTTTTCATCGTGAAGTATTTAGTCATCCCAATTTTTGTAACGGTAAAATAAATACCAATTTCATAAAAAATTTTTTTTAATTAAACCCGAATCTGGAATGGAGGTAGATTATTGATGAGCATTTCGAAAGAGGATTTGAGTGAAATTAGAAAGGACCTTCTAAAGGAAAGATCCAGAATCATTTCCGAGGGTGATAAAACTCTCGGGATTGGCCTTCAACAAAGCCCTGATGATCTTCCCGATTTTGCAGATCAATCATCCTTTGAGTCTGATCGAAATTTTTTGCTAAGGCTAAGGGATAGGGAGCGTAAGTTGCTTGCAAAGATTGATGAAGCGCTTCAAAGGATCGAGGATGGCTCTTTCGGGATTTGTGAAGAATGTGGCAAGGACATTGGAATCAAACGACTCAAGGCCCGTCCTGTAGTGACTTTATGCATCGAATGTAAGACGAAGCAAGAAGAAGAAGAAAAGAAAATGTCTTGAAATACTAATATTAACGACAATTACTGCAATTATGGCTAACGCAGGAGGCACAGGATGAGCCAGATGATGAACCTTTTTGGTCAGAAGGGCTGGAATTTGTTCCGCTCATAAAACCGAATGTCGACATTATCCTGCGAACATCTACTGAATTGCAAAACGGGCAAGATATTGATTGTTCCAGACGAAATATTAATTTTTCAAAGTCTTTATTACAGGATTGGCACTTATATTCGTAAATAGGCATTTATATAATTCCTCTTTATAACTTCTTAATTTTTCATATCAAGATATATATTTATTATATTCGTCTTTTGTTTTATCAGTCAAGGCTCAACATAAAATAAAGAAATTATGTTTTGGTGAGATTATGATAAGATCATAGAAAAGGACTTTTCACTTTTATGGATAAGATTGGGATAATAAGCCTTGGTTGTTCAAAAAACCTCGTGGATTCGGAGATCATGTTGGGATTATTGAAGAAAGAAGGATATCCTATAACCCCAAGACCCGAGGATGCCAAAATAATAATTATTAACACTTGCTGTTTCATAGAGCCGGCAAAAAGGGAAGCTATAGAAACAATCCTGGAGATGGCTCAAATGAAAAAAAGGGGCCGGTGTAAATTTTTGGTTGTGACGGGTTGTCTGGCTCAGGAGTGCGGACCGGAGCTTTTTATTGAGATTCCCGAAATAGATGTATTAATTGGACCCGGTGAATTTATAAAGATCGTTTCTATCATTAAAATTCTTGAATCATCGGATTTTAAGCAACCGCTTTATTTTTTGAAAAAGACATGTGTACTTTATGATCATACTTTTCCAAGAGTTAGAACAACATGGCCTCATTTGGCCTATATTAAGATCTCAGAAGGCTGCGATCACGGCTGTTCATACTGTCTGATCCCAAGTATAAGGGGCAGATATAGAAGCAGGGAAATAGGATCAATTGTAGCTGAGGCAAAGGCTTTAATATATGATGGAGTAAAAGAGATATGTCTTATCGGTCAGGATACAACAGCTTTCAATCAACTGTCTGTACTTCTCGAGAAACTTGTTTCCCTTGAAGGAGAACCCTGGATTCGCCTGCTCTACACGTATCCCTTTTCTTTAGATCATAGAATTATTGAGCTTATGGCCAAATACCGGAATATGATTTCTTATCTGGACATTCCAATACAACATACCCATCCAAGGGTATTGAAGGCCATGAACAGGCCGACAGAGATAAAAAAGACAGAGACATTTATAAATTCAGCAAGGTCCGTTGTCCCTGATATAGTCCTTAGAACAACTGTTATGGTAGGATTCCCGGGTGAAACACAAGAAGAATTTGAACATCTGCTGGAATTTATCGGCAGGATTCGATTCGATCATTTAGGGGTATTCTCATATTCGAGAGAGAAAGGCACACCTGCATACCGTTTGCCTAATCATATACCAAAACGTATCAAACAGGACAGGTACGAAATGATTATGGATCTGCAGGCAGGCATATCAATGGAGAAAAACAGGGCCTTATTGGGAAAGATCCAGGAAGCAATCTGTGACTATCCCGATCCTGATGAACAGGGGATCATGATTGGACGGACAATGAGACAAGCCCCCGAAATCGATGGGATTACATTGATAAAAGGAGAAGGCCTTAAGCCGGGAGATATTTGTGAAGTAAAGATCGTCCGAACAGATATCTATGATCTGGAAGGTGTCAGGTTAGCCTGACAGGAACATCTCTGGCCTTGAGATATTTTTTTGCCTCTGTGATTGTATAGGTCTTATAATGAAATATCGAAGCGGCAAGGACTGCATCGGCTTTACCTTCGGTAAATGCCTGATACAGATGATCCAGATTTCCTGCTCCCCCTGACGCTATAACAGGTATTCTCAATGCTTCGGAAACCATTCTTGTCAATTCCAGGTCATAACCCTCTTTTGTTCCGTCACAATCCATACTGGTAAGAAGGATTTCTCCTGCCCCAAGGGATTCTGCCTTCCTGGCCCATTCAATTGCATCGATGCCTGTCGGAGTTCTTCCTCCATGGATATATACCTCCCACCGAAATGGATCAGAATCCGTTATCCTTTTGGCATCTATCGCAACAACGATACATTGACTTCCAAAGGATCGGGCCCCTTGTGAGATAAGGGAAGGATCTTCCACCGCTGCTGTATTAAGGCTTATCTTATCAGCTCCGGCCTTGAGTATTTCCCTTATATCCTCTAAGTTACGTAAACCTCCGCCCACTGTAAAAGGTATGAAAAGTCTTTCAGCCGTTTTTTTAACAACATTTAACAATATGGCCCTTTTCTCATAGGATGCTGTAATATCCAGAAATGTGACCTCATCCGCACCTTCCCGGTTATAGGCATCTGCAACCTCGACAGGATCACCTGCATCCCTCAGCTCTAAAAAACGAACACCCTTTACTACCCTCCCAGCTTTGATATCAAGACAGGGAATAATCCTCTTCGCAAGCATTTTGCTTTCTTATCCTCCCCATTTCTTCCAACTATCTCTGCCATCTTGATATGGCCTGATCAAGTTTTATCGCTCCTGTATAGAGGGCACGTCCTATTATTACTCCCTCTAATCCCTTTTTCTCCAGTGGCGCCAATTCTTCAAGGTCGGTCATGTTCGAGATGCCTCCTGCAGCAATAACTGGAATATCAACTTTGTCGAGGAGTCTGGAGATTGCCTCTATATTGGGGCCTCTCATGGTGCCATCTTTCTTTATATCAGTATATATGATCGCCCTGATTCCGGTGTTGGTCCATTGCCTGCAAAACTCGTCAGCCTTTATCCGTGTTATATCCTTCCATCCTTTAATTGCAAGAAGTCCGTCGCTTGCATCCACCCCTATGAGGACCCTTCCCGGGTATTCCTCACTCAGTTTTCTAACGATATCGGGCTGGGTGTAAGATATTGTGCCGAGTATGATCCTGTTTACACCTCCTTCGAACATCCTGGAGATTATATCAGGGTTTCTGAGCCCTCCTCCCAGTTCAATGGGGATATCCAGCTTTTTTGCCAACTGTAGTATGGTTGTCAGATTTTGAGGATTTCCCTTAAAGGCTCCATCCAAATCCACTAAATGTATTATTTGGGCGCCCATAGACTGCCACCTTAGAGCGACCTCCAGAGGACTTTTGGAGAATACGATCTTATTTTCTTCTTTTCCTTGATATAACCTGACGCATTCTCCTTGTATCAAATCTATGGCAGGGATAATAAGCATTTAAATACTCCTTGCTTTAGCTGCATCCGATATTTTCACGAAATTGTCCAAAATCTTGAGACCATGCTTAGAGCTTTTTTCAGGGTGAAACTGAGTAGCCATCAGGTTGTCTTTTTGTATTACAGAAGGGAAATTGATTCCATATTCTGTTTCTCCAGCTACTATCCCCTGCTCTTCCGGGTTTGCATAAAATGAATGAACAAAATAAAAAAAATCGCCGTCTTTAATCCCGTCGAGAAGAGTTATACGTCTTGTTATCCGCAGCGTATTCCAGCCCATATGTGGTATCTTCAGGGAGCCGGCAAAGGATTTTACCGTGCCCTTCAATAATTCCAATCCTATGTGTTGTCCAAATTCTTCACTTTCCGAAAATAGCAGTTGAAGGCCGAGGCATATCCCCAATATAGGTTTTTTTTGTGATAAAGCATCCCGGATGAGAGGGACAAGATCGAATCTTTTCAACCGGTCCATGCCGTCCTTAAATGCTCCAACTCCCGGTAAAATAAGGCTGTCAGCATCCTGTATAATTTTTTTGTCCCGGGTAACAATGGTTTTGTGTCCCATGTAAAGAAATCCATTTTGTATGCTTTTGAGATTCCCCAGGCCAAAATCCAATATTACAATCATTATGAAAATTACAACCTCCCTTTGGTTGACAGAACACCTTCGATTTTCGGATCAATACGGCACGCCTTATTCAGAGCATTGCCTGCTGCTTTAAATATAGCCTCTATAATATGATGAAGGTTCTTGCCATAATGAAGATTTATATGGAGGGTAATAAGGCTGTTTGTAATAAAAGCCTTGAAAAATTCCTCCGTTATGGATAGATCAAATCCTCCTCCGTAATAGCTTTCTCTTTCAGGAACATTAAACACGAATACCGCCCGCGAACAAATGTCGATAGATACGCTTGCAAGGGTCTCGTCCATAGGAATGGTAGCGTTTCCGTATCTTCTTATCCCTTCTTTATTTCCCAGCGCCTCTCTTAATCCCTGGCCAAGAATAATCCCAACATCCTCCACAGTATGATGAAAATCCACTTCTATGTCCCCCTTGGCAACAAGCTCAATATCAAAAAAACTCTGTTTGGCAAAAAGTGACAGCATATGGTCGAAAAAGGGGATAGAAGTATCAATGCTATAATTTCCTTTACCATCGATGTTCAATTGCAGGTTGATATCAGTTTCTTCTGTTTTCCTTTTTATAGTTGCTTTCCTTGTCATTATTTTCTCCCCTTGCTGGACAATATCTTGTTTACTGCCTGAATAAAGATTTCACACTCACTTCTGGTTCCGATAGTTACCCTTATAAATCCGGGCCAGGAATCTTCAGGCGGGAAGGTCCTTACCAGAATTCCTTCTGAAAGCAGCTCTTTGTTGATAACATTCAGATCGAACTCGCATGTAAAAAGAATGAAATTGGCCTGGCTGGGGAAGATTTTTATCCCTTTAATCTTTTTCATTTCTTTTTCCAGCCAAGATCTGTTTTCCTTTATTTTGCCTATCATTTCAAAAAGCAAATCACGATGGTCGAGTACTGCATGGGCAAGGAATTGTGAGATAACATTAAGGTTGTAAGGAAGTCTTACCTTTGATATAGCCGATATAGCCCCTTCATTGGCAAGAAGAATCCCAACCCTCAGCCCGGCTAATCCGATCTTTGACAAGGTGCGTAAAATGATAAGGTTGTCAAATTCAGGAAGCAGGTCTAAAAAACCTTCTTCGTCACAAAAGTCGCGATATGCCTCATCGATACATACCATACCATTTGTGTTTTTTAAAATATCGAGGACATGGTCCCTGTTAAAAAAATTGCCGGTTGGATTGTTTGGGGTTGCAATGAATAAAATCTTTTGAGGCTGAGAGGATAGATCTGTCAGAACCTGCTGATTTAATGGAAGTTCAAATCCTTTTTCCAGGGGAATTTTTTTAAATTTCATCCCCATGGATATGGAGATAATGCGATACATGGAAAAAGTCGGATGCGGTGCGTACACGGGACGGTTTGGATCTCCAAAGGCCATTAAAATATATTGAATCAATTCATCCGAACCATTCCCAAGGATCATCTTATCTTCAGGCCATTTAAGATACGAAGAAAGTGCATTTTTCAGCTTTTTAGACTGCGGGTCCGGATAACGGTTTAATTGAATCTTCTGGATATCCTCTGCCACTTCCTGCCATAAAGACCAGTTAATTGAATACGGACTTTCGTTTGCATCGAGCTTTATTTTATAAGGATAGTCCTCTATTGAATAGGGAATTAAATCCCTGATGTTTTCCCGTAATAATATTTTTTGGAAATTCATTATAAAATACCTTATCTTAAGCGATTAATGTTCCATAATTATAACAATATATGTTTAGATTTGCCACTTTAATATGAATATTCCGACATGTCAAGCAATTATTCAGCAATCATGAATATCATAAAAATATAAAGAAAAACTTGACAAATACTCCAATGTTTTATATACTTAAGAAAGATAATTGTTATTTGACATATTTTTCAGTCCAATCATATTTTTTGATATTTAAACAAAGTATTACCCTTATTTTTTCATAAATATCATTATCATCATCAAAAGATTTTAGAATAGGGGGTCTGAAATGAGAGAAAGTATTATTAGTGAAGGCACTTCTTATGATAATTACGTGGAACGAAGAGAAGGGCTTAGATTCAAGGCGAAAGCGAACTGCTCTTTTAGATCCTTTGACTCATCAGCTTTTAATAATGAAACCGATGTTTATAAGATCAAAAACATCGGAACAGGTGGTTTGGCCTTTTTATGCGATCAGAAGTGTAAGCTAAAAGATCGCCTGCTTTTCACAATCGCTTTTCGTGATACCTATGCTGAGGAACCAATCAATGTTGTAGGGGAAGTTGCATGGATTAACTGTGCCAAATCCAATGAAAAATATTGTATAGGCATTAAATTCATCAATATGCTTAAAGATGACCTCCTGAACCTGACACGTACATTACATTAAATTCTGCTGTTACCCTTCTCATATGGACCACCATGGCTGAACATTAAGAACGAATTCGGCGATACTATAACCGCCCCTTATATCATAAGCGGTTATTTGAATCAGATATGTTCCGGGAAAATGTGATGTAAAACTGTAAATAGCGCCGCTTACATATCTGCCGTATTTGTCTGTATCATTCGTAAGTCCTATAGAGCTATCCGGAGTATTACCAAATCCTTCTTTTATTTCTGTAATGCTTCCGATATTGCAATAATAATAAATCGGCTCCTGGTCAGGGTCAAAGAATTCTATCGGGATTGTAACCATACTTCCGGCCCTTACTACCTGAGGACTGTCTATATCTTCACATAGTACAGGGGGATGGTTCATCCAGGTTCCGTAATTAACAACAACTAAAGTAAATCCGGTTACAGCGGAAAGTCCCCTCTGGTCAGTAGCAATGACTGTTATTTGATGTGTGCCTTCAAATCTCGGACTGAATCTAATGACAGGCTTATGAGGATCAGGGATAAGGGAATACTGCCATGGCCCGTAATGATAATTTGGCTGAGAATCTATAAATGCCTTATATGTGATGTTTCCAGATTCAGTAGTTGTACCGGGATAATCCTCTTCATCCTGATCATAGCAGATAAACTCTTTCTCGAAATATCCCTCATTAGAACCGATAAGATAAACGTCGTTTTCTATTTCTTCTAAATAGGGAGGATGATTGACTATCGGATAGTTAACTACCGACAGCGGAAATGTCTCGATGTCGGAAAGTCCTCCCGGATCTGTGACCCTTACCGTGATAATAAGGTCCTCGAATGTATGTGGAATGAATTCAAGGATAGCTTTATTTACTATACAAGCCGGATCATTTATACTGCACTTGAGGTATCTACCCGGATTGTTAGGATCTTCCTTTACCCTGAAAATCATATCCGAGGTTTGAATGCCCTGATAACCATAACCTCCTATGGTTGCAAAAAAATCATACATTCCATCTGAAGAAGTTATGTCCAGATCCGAGCGGTCATAAACAGAGATTAAGATACTATAAGGCACAAAGATCTGTGCGTATTGAGGACCAATCCGCTGCAGTTTGAGAGGATGATTAATGATATCCTGCATGCGGTCATGAAAGGCTATATTATCCACCATTACGGTTGAGCCTATAATCATGATATATTCAACAGAGGAATTTTCAGGTCCATAAACGAATTCTCTTCCGAATCCGTCCAACTCGAAATCGATTCCATTCCAAATACCTATTTCCCTGATATCCTGATCCAAATCCCTTACTACCATATGCCAGCCACCATCCTGATATTGTCTGCCCAAATTATAAATAACGACAAGAGGATTTCCGGGATTATCAGGGTCTCCTCCCTGGATCTCATTCGTAAATGCATATTCGGCGATTCCTCCTACTTCAGGCCCTGATTCCTGTATTCCTAATGGTCTATAGACAAGCAGAAGGTTTTTACCGTTTCTGGAGATCAACTGGAATTGAACCTCCCATTGGTCAAATTGTTCTATTCCTAAAAAATTTTGTATATTAAAAGAAACTATATTTTTATCAAATCCGGATGTGTCCGGGTCCGGATCAGGTATTAATTGATTTACCGCCCTGAATCGATAAAATTTATTCAATGGCGACGTCATGCTATCAAAAACCAAAACCCTGCTCTGCAAGCGGGGATCAATTGTGGTTTTCAAATTTCCAAATCCGATGTATGGAAAAGCGCCCCAAACCGGATAAGAAGGTGTGGAGCTTATCCATCCATGATTTCTGGGGGAATCCCAATATTCAAAATCCTGCCAGAGATAGGTCTCGGCTATTAATGAATTTGGAATATAAAATAGAAAAAAAATTAATATGGGAAAAAACTTTGCAAAAATCCTGAATCTTTTTTCTCTCAGGTAACTCATAATCCCCCCGTTATTACTTAATAGTAACTTATAATATTACCTGTATATTCATCCAATACAAAAGAGAAAACGAATAATAAGGCCTCTTAACAGATTTTATATACCGTTTTCAATGTTGTATCGATTGTTAATATAAATCTATTATGGATTTATGAAAAGCAAAAAATGTGCCAACCTGTTTGGATTAATAGGTAATATTAGGGGCGTCTGATTCTAAATCCTTAGTTACCCTCATTTCTGCAATATAACCTTCTCCCTGTAAAATCGGAAAATCAGCCGCGCCGGGTTTGTTCCACAGCCAGACCGTGGATTTCCATTTACCGGATGTGTTATCAAAGGCTTTTACGCATGCCGATTCTTCCGGTGTCCCAAGTTTATAGAGAAGATCGGAAGACTTTTTAATAGGCCTTTCAATAGATGAAGGGTATGCAATGAGATTTTTCCCTGATTTTAAGTGATAGAATTTTGGGGGCATGGTTTTAAATGGAGGGTAAAAGATGGGACCTGCTTGATTCTTCATATAAATCATATAACCATCGCCTGTGCGCAGTTTTTTTGGATTAGTCTGGAGATTTGAGGCGGTGACTAAATACCATTGATTCGTGACAGGATCTTTCCCCCTGAAATTCTGCAATGAAGAACCTAGTTGTGAGCAGAATTCATTTGTATAATCATATTTTTCTACAGGAAGACCGGGATATCCGAAGAGATTCAGACCCTTCTTAAAGGTATATTTATATGCGGACAGGCCTATATCAACATTAGTAAGATTTTCTCCGGGATAAACTAAAATTTTTGTGGCGGATGATTCAATTTCCGCAAATTTTTTCCCTTCAGCGAATTGCTCCTCATCAAGGATGCAAACACCTTTATATAATTCTTTTATAAGATCTTCGTAATCCCCTCCTCCAACTAGATTATATTCGCCACAATTCAGGTTATCGAATAAAAATATGCCCTGCGCGTTTGTACTTGTGTAATAATATTCATAGGGGGTAGTATTGGTGTTAACGGCTGCCAGTTCGACATTTGGTAATGAGTAATTTTTGTCTTCATTTCGATAGATATGACCCGAAATGCTCATCTGGCCTGAACCTGCCGGAACATCTTCCAGGCAAAAATTCACAACAATGTTTTGATTAGGTTGAATCGAAATATTTTTTTCATTGCTAAAATAAGAGCAGCTACTATCGCGTGCTTTTATTATATATGATCCGGGCAATAGTTTATCTGCCTTTCTAAAAAGGTATTGTCCATCAGAACCGGTCTGAACAGATACAGTTTCTCCCTGAAAATTAGGGATCATTTCTAATGTTATATCAGCCAAAGCCTTTTGACTATTATATTGTACTGAGTTACACAGACCCGGATCATAATCCATAACCCAGCCCTTTACGGTTGGGCAATGTTGGAGAATGACCTGTGCATAGAATCCCTTATAGTTGGTTACATTTATGCTTGCTTCGGTAATATTTATAGGAGTGGCCTGATCTTCAAAATATACATCATTATAATATTCCGGTAAATAAAACCTGTAATTTGCATCGAATATATATGAGTCATCAGTCTTCAGGATATACGTTCCGGGTGAAAGCCCTGAAAAGAAGAATGCCCCTTCATATACTGCGTTTGGATCTATCTCAATTTCCGTTTTTACACTCATTGTCAATGGATAACTTTTTTCTGTAATTGTTACCTTGGCATCATTGATGCCTACATAGTCGTCTTGAAACTTCTCAAAGACTTGCCCCCAAATGATGCCACCTTTTTTGATAGTAAAATTGGCTGTGTATTTAGTAGTCTGATTGAGCAGATATGTAAAATTTTTTGCTTCTTCTGATTTGTAAGATCCTGTTTTTCCATCATAGTAGACAGTGCTGTAATATTTTAGGCCCGATGAAGCATCTTCAGTTCTTAGTGTATAGGTGCCGGAAGGAATTATTAGAAAATTAGGATCGTTGAAAAAATTATTGTTTGTTTTGCTAAGGTAAAATTCAAAAGGCACAGGTATTCTGTTCTTGTATTGAACATTTCCATCGAGTACAACACGATAGGCGTAATTCGAATTAGCTCCTGAAATGCTTCCTGCAATAGACCCTCCTTTGACAAGGTAAAAATTAATATTGGATTGACTGGTTTTTGTGTAAAGATTAACAAGCATATAATTTGGGTCTGTTAATTCCTCTTCTTTCCAGTAAAATCCACAATCCGTTTTGGTACATCCATCGGTATTAGGTTTTTGATAACATTCTCTGACATAATCTTTCATAACTGCACAGACTTTGTAATAATCCTTATTTTCACCTGTTGCCAGGTTAGTTATCGTATATTTTCCCGAGCTATTGGTAATGGCATATCCTTTTTGATTGTTCATCTTATCATAAGCAGTAACGACGACACCTTTAATAACGGTAGTAGTGCTCGGATATTTATAAACGTATCCGGTAATAGTTCCCGTTTGGGCCGCTGCCCTTGCAGAAAAAATAAGATTTGTCAATAAAAAGGGCGGCAGTAAAAACAATAAATTAACCAAGAATATAAAAAAATATTCAGTTTTTAATCTATAATTCCTTGGACATATGAATAAAAGCATCTACTTCTCCTTAGTTTTTCATAAATTAACAATTCATTTTTAAACTTAGAAATAAATCTTGTAAATGATAGGGTTTATTAGGATGAATTCCTTTATCATGATTGAATATAAAGCAAGATATATGCCAAATCAATTATATAAAACAATTAGTATTACGAAGGTGGTGTTTGTAGATTTTTAATAAGATATATATAAAAAAAATCTTTTTTTTGTTTTATACTGCCACTCAATCGATGTAGATTAAAATATCAAAATAAAGGAAAATGTTTCATTTAAACCCTATTGTTATCAAAAATTGGTCAAAAATTTTCATAGTTTGAAATTTTTATACTCTAAAAAAGACGTTTAAACACCCAAAATCATTATTTATGGATTTTTAATTAAAAATATCGTACAGCTAAATAGTCGATCCCTTCCCTTTTAATTCAAAATATTTGTCACCATATCTGAAACCATCCTGGCGATTGCAATACATGATGTTAATCCTGGAGATTCAATCCCGATAAGGTTTATAAAACCATTCAAGTCACTCTCAGATTCATTTTTTATTATGAAATCCCTAAAGGATTCATTTGGTCCTTGAATTTTGGGCCTGATCCCTGACATGTCAGCAACTATAGAATCCTTTTCAAGATTTGGGATTATTTTTTGAGCCGCTTTATAAAATTTGTCTGCCTTATTATGATCGACTTTATAATCGATCTCTGGAACATATTCATCATCAGGACCAAATCTAAGGCGTGATCCCATATCCAGGGTTGCATGAATACCAAGGCCTGTACAAAATTCATCAGGCAGGGGATAAACCAATAATGAGACAGGAGATGCCTTTGTATAGCAAAAGTAATCACCTTTGCAGAAATGAATTCTATATCCAAGTTTGTCGGGATCAAGACCTATGAATGAGGCAATCTTATCAGAAAACAATCCTGCACAATTTATAACTATTTTTGATTTAAAAAGATATTCATCCCGCTCCAATCCAACAACAAATTTTTCAGTTTCCTTGCTTAAGAAATTGACCTCGCTTTGATAGACGATTTCAACCCCATTGTTTTTAGACATTGTTACAAAATATTTCATCAAGGCATGGGAATCAACGATTCCAGTTCTTGGCGAATAAATTCCTGCGATTGCATTTGTCCCCGGCTCGATTTTTTTCATATCATTCCCGTCAAGAAGCTGTAATTCCTCTAAACCGTTTGTTTTGCCATTTTTAAACAATTTTTCCAAGGGAGATAATTCGGCCTTTTCTGTTGCTATTATTATTTTTCCTATTTGTTTACAGGGGATGGAAGCCATTTTACAGGTTTCGTAAAGATAAGCTGATCCCTCTCTGCAAAGTTTAAATTTTAATGAATTTTTAGGATAATAGATACCCGCATGAATTATTTCGCTATTGCGGCTGCTGGTTTCCTGCCCAAAATTATCATTTTTTTCAATAACAAAAATATCAGAAAAATTTTTAGATAATTCGGCAGCTATTGCTAAACCAATTATACCTGCTCCAATTATTGTTATTTTAGTTTCATCCATAAATAATTATAATAAAAAACTTTTTTAAATTTCAAGTGTGTGGATAGTCTTGACATAACAGACTACAAATGATAATTTATCAGTTTATGAATAAACTGTTTATAAAATAATTATTTAAAAAAATATTTTGTATTTTTTTGGGGAGTTCCAGATGGATTATAAATCTACCTTAAATTTGCCTCATACTGCATTCCCGATGAAGGCCAATCTGAATCAGAGGGAGAATGAATTTTTAACACATTGGGAAGAAATGCAGCTCTACGAAAAAATCAAGGAAAAGGGGAAATCATTATCCAAGTTTATCTTACATGATGGCCCTCCTTATGCCAATGGAAATATTCATATGGGGCATGCCTTGAATAAGATTCTTAAAGACATAATCATAAAATCAAAGACCATGGCAGGGTTTCAGGCCGCGTTTATCCCGGGATGGGATTGTCACGGCTTGCCTATTGAGCATCAGGTTGATAAAGAACTGGGCGCAAAAAAAGAAAACATGGACATCAATCAGATCCGGCGAAAGTGCAGAGAGTATGCCGAAGGGTTTGTTGAGATTCAGAAGGCCGAATTTAAACGTCTTGGTGTATTTGGGGATTGGAACAAACCATATCTGACAATGGATAGTGAATATGAGGCATCAATTGTAAGGGAATTTGCCCAATTTGTTCGTTCCGGACTGGTGTATAAGGGATTTAAACCCGTTCACTGGTGTCCTTCCTGTCAAACCGCACTGGCTGAAGCGGAAGTGGAATATATGGAGCATGTTTCTCCCTCTGTATATGTCAAATTTCAGATGGACAGCTCAGCAAAAGATCTGTGGCCGGAAATCGGTAAGGACAGAACCTGGATTATTATTTGGACGACTACGCCCTGGACGCTTCCGGCCAATCTGGCTGTAGCGGTTCATCCTGATATCAATTATGTTCTTGTCCGACAGGGAAATGAATTTTATATCATGGCCAACGAGTTGCTTCGGGATGTTATGAAAAAAATAGGGTTAGCGGATTCAGATTATAAGATAATCGATACATTTAACGGAAATAAACTGGAAGGTAAAGTTTGCGTGCACCCTTTTATTGACAGAAGATCCAGAATAATTCTGGCCCCCTTTGTCACCCTCGATCAGGGCTCCGGTTGTGTTCACATCGCACCTGGCCACGGCCAGGAGGACTATGAGGCAGGATTACAATATGGTCTTGATATATATGCTCCGGTGGATGATAGAGGCAATTTCACAAAAGATGTAGAAGGCTTTGCAGGATTAAATGTCTTTGATGCCAATGGAGCAATTATTGAAAAAATGTCAACCAGCGGGACACTTCTGCACCAGGAAAAGACATCTCATTCGTATCCTCATTGTTGGAGATGCAAATCTCCGGTAATCTTCAGAGCTACTGAGCAATGGTTTATATCCATGGACAAAAATGACCTGCGGAATAGGACACTGAGGGAAATCCGCAAAGTGCGATGGATCCCTAAATGGGGTGAAAACAGGATAACGGGGATGATCGAAAATCGCCCGGATTGGTGTATCTCCAGGCAAAGGTCCTGGGGGGTCCCCCTGGTGATTCTTTATTGCGCATCTTGTGAAGAACCTGTTTTGGATGCGGACCTGATTGAAAAAATAGCCGCGCAGGTTGAAAAGGAGGGCGTGGATATTTGGTTTATAAAACCAGTGGAAGATTTAGTACCTTCTGACCTGAGGTGCCTCAAATGCGGTCATGACCGATTTACAAAGGAGACGGACATACTCGATGTCTGGTTTGAATCAGGAGTAAGTCATGCCGCAGTCCTGGAAAAACGCCAGGGCATGCAGTGGCCGGCTGACCTTTATCTTGAAGGGAGTGATCAGCATCGTGGATGGTTCCACAGCTCAATACTGATAGGTGTCGAAACCCACGGCAGAGCGCCATATAAATCAGTATTGACACATGGCTTTGTAGTGGATGGAGAAGGAAAAAAGATGTCGAAGTCAGCCGGGAATGTTATAAAGCCCCAGAAGGTCATAGATCGTTATGGTGCTGAGATATTACGGTTATGGGTAGCGGCAGAGGATTATAATGATGATATACGCATTTCCAATGATATCTTAACCAGACTGGCTGAGGCGTATAGGAGGATTAGAAATACCTGCCGTTTTATTCTGGGAAACCTTTATGATTTCGATCCTGAAACGGATACGGTTCCGCTTGCGGAAAGAGATGAGCTGGACAGGTGGATAATTCATCGTTTTCAATGGATTAAAAAAAGACTGCTCAATGGATATAAATCTTATCAATTCCATATTTGTTTCCATACCCTTCATCAATTTTGCGTTGTGGATTTGAGTTCCTTATATCTTGATATATCAAAGGATCGTCTCTATACATCAAAAAAAACCGATACTTTGCGAAGGTCTGCCCAATCTACCATGTATGAATTATTATTTGAGATGAATCTTCTTATGTCTCCGATTCTGGTCTTTACTTCTGACGAGGTATGGAAATATCTTCCTCATGCCCTGAAAAAAGAGAAAAGCGTACATATGGCAAAATTCCCTGATTTCAACAACAAGCTTCAGGATGCTCAACTGGCGGAACGATGGGAAAGACTTTTAGAAATCAGAGGGGAAGTGTCAAAATTTATTGAAAAGGCAAGATCAAAAAAAGAAATAGGGCATTCACTCGATGCTGAGGTAAGCCTTTTAGCAGGTGACGAGGATTTATATGGTTTTCTGTCTTCATATATAGAGGTCCTTAAAAACATTCTTATTGTTTCAAGTATAAAGATCTCGAAACCGGATGCTTCTTCCGTTTCAATGGGTTATGTTAACAGCGAGCTGCCCGGCCTTGGAGTTGCCATAAGTAAAGCGCCCGGAAAGAAATGCGAGCGCTGCTGGCAATACAGTTTGACAGTAGGAGAGGTTGAAGATCATCCTTCCCTTTGCAAAAGATGCAGGACCGCGATTTCGTGATAAAAAATACTATAGAATGCACTCATACTAAGGTCCTTGCCATATTTTCTTTTGTATTGATTCTGGATCAGCTTACAAAATATATGGTACGGAACCTTATGAATCCATTCAGGAGTTTACCCATTGTCCCCGGTTTTTTTGATCTTGTCTATGTTTTAAATAGGGGTGGCGCTTTTGGCTTGTGGTCTTCC
Source organism: bacterium (assembly GCA_049472415.1). Taxonomy (GTDB): domain Bacteria; phylum SZUA-182; class SZUA-182; order DTGQ01; family JAFGSM01; genus JBLIRM01. Next base: position 25,106 of record JBLIRS010000003.1, read on the forward strand.
CTTCCTTCACTTTTGAGAGGAATTATTTTTATCAGTTTTTCCTTTGTAGCAGTATTGGTTTTATTGTTCATTTATTGGAAATCGGATCGTGCCCATATGACGCGATTCGGGATCGCGTTTTTATTGGGCGGAGCCATGGGAAATCTTTTGGATAGACTTAGATGTGGCATGGTGATCGATTTCCTGGATTTTTATCTTGGAAACTATCACTGGCCTGCTTTTAATGTGGCGGATATATCCATTTGTATAGGTCTGGGACTTGTGTTTTTTGACCTTTTGAAAAAAAGAGATGTCTGAGTTATTTCTTACCAAAGATAGACATACAGGTATTCGTGAGGCAAAGAGGTTTTATTTCAAGGCACAGGATGACCTTAAGGCCGGAAAATGGATCAAAGCGATTCGCTATCTTCAAAAATCCCTTGAAATGAAGGATGATTATCTGCCGGCTTGCCGGGACCTTGCTGATATATATCATCAGCACGGAGACCTGGACGAAGCCCAGAAATACATTCAAAAGGCCATTCAGATCGATCCCGAAGATCCTTTATCCTTATTTTTCCAGGGAGTTATATATCTTACAAAGAGAGATATTCATTCGGCTCTGGATTTTTTTAACCGGTCTTTAGAACATGGAGAGCTGACCTGGGGTTTGGCTTACAACCTTGGATTGTGTTATTATTGTTTGGAAAAATTCGATCTTTCCATACAATTTCTGGATAAGGCAATCCAAAAGGACCCATCCCAATCACAAACTTATTTGTTGCTTGCTCAGATCTTTATTATCCAAAAGAAAACAGACCTGGCAAAAGAGATAATTTCAAGGGCCAAAAAGATGAGGCCGCATGATCATCAATTGGATGCATTATTGAAGGATATACTGGATACCCAGAAAAGGCCGGGGAGCTGAAGTCACATGCATCCCATTCTTTTTAAAATAGGCCCTCTTATATTTTATACCTATGGCTTTGCACTTGCTGTGGCGTTCGTGGCTGCAACCCTGCTTTTATATAATACGGCAAAGACCGAAGGGCTGGATACTGCAAAACTTGCTGATCTTGGATTTTATGGTATTTTATCCGGAATAATCGGTTCAAGGATAATGTATGTATTGATAAATCCATCGGAATTTATCGCGTCTCCTTTAAAAATATTCATGCTATGGGAAGGAGGATTGGTTTTTTATGGCGGTATCATTGGCGGCATACTGGCAACCGTTTTTTTCCTGAAAAAGTATGGATTGCCATTCTGGAAGACAATGGATGTGCTGGCTCCTCCGCTGGTTCTTGCTCAGGCAATCGGCAGATTGGGATGTTTTATGTCAGGATGCTGCTATGGCAAGCCGACTGATCTGCCATGGGCGGTGACATTCAATAATCCCTGTACTATCGCAATGAGAGGCGTACCTCTACATCCTACACAGTTGTACCATTCGATTGCCAACCTGATTATCTTTTTCATACTTTATTTTTACGTAAGAAAAAGGAAACAATTCAATGGTCAGGTCCTTTCTCTTTATTTCTGTATGTACTCTATGGCGCGTTTTTTTCTCGAATTTTTCAGGGGTGATTTAAAAATACATTTAATAGGACCGCTGAATCTGACACAGGGATTCAGTATAGTCATTTTTTTAATTGGTATTTATCTGTATTTGCGGTTAAGAACTTCTTACAGGATAGAGGCATGAATGTCTATTTGTCATTTATTAAAAAAATACAATGACCCTTGAAAATCGACGATAAAAAGGCTAAAATCCTTCAAATAATAATTAATGTAAATAGATTTAATACTATAGTTGACTAACAAAATCCTGATAATCAAAACAAAAATGGGGGACAGCAAATGAAAACATACAATTCTGTAAATGAACTTCTTTCTTCTGTTAAAGGCTGTATGGATATCAAAAAAGATGCCCTTAAAATCACCGATACCAAGAAGTTGAGGGCGGAGATTATTGATGAATTGGCTTATAATATGTGCTTATCGGATAACCAGGATATAAGAGAGGCCATTTCGTACATCGTTTGGAAGGCTGCAAAAGAATTGGGAATTTATCCTTCCTCTATCCATGATTTTTATGAGTCAAGAGGGAAAGGGGCCTATAGCGGGCTTACAGTACCTGCGATTAACATCAGAGGCCTGACCTATCTTGTGGCCAGGGCCATTTTCAAGACAGCCATTAAAAATAATACAGGGACATTTATATTTGAGATAGCCAAATCAGAGATAGGATATACAAAACAACGGCCCATGGAATATGCAACCATTTGCCTGGCTGCGGCCATAAAAGAGGGCTTTTCCGGCCCTGTCTTCATTCAGGGAGATCATTTTCAAGCAAAGGCATCCAACTATTTTAAGGATTCTGAAAAAGAATTGGACGGATTGAAATCCCTTATTAAAGAGGCCATTGATGCCGGATTCTATAATATTGATATTGACAGTTCGACCCTGGTTGACCTTTCTAAATCAACCATACTGGATCAGCAGGAAAACAACTTTGAGGTTGCGGCAGCATTGACAAAATATATACGTGATCTCGAACCCGATGGAATTACAGTATCCGTTGGGGGAGAAATCGGAGAGGTCGGCAAGAAGAACAGCACTCCTGAAGAGTTAAGGGCCTTTATGCAAGGCTATAATGATAGTCTGAATTCTGGAATGACTGGCCTCAGTAAAATAAGTGTTCAGACAGGCACTTCTCATGGCGGGGTAGTCCTCCCTGACGGAAGCATTGCCAAGGTTAATCTGGATTTTGATACCCTGGCCACATTATCAAAGATTGCCAGGGAAGAGTTTAAGATGAGCGGGGCAGTACAGCATGGCGCATCCACCCTCCCGGACGAGGCCTTTCATAGATTTCCCGAAACTGAGACCGCGGAGGTTCATCTCGCGACGGGATTTCAAAACATTATCTATGACCACCCTGCCCTTCCAAGTGACTTGAGGGAACAGATATATTCCTGGCTTAAGAGTGAATTGTCAGATGAATGGAAAGAAGGGTGGACAGAGGATCAGTTTATATATAAAACAAGAAAGAAAGGATTCGGGCCTTTTAAAAAACAGTTACTAGATTTGCCCGAGAAAAATCTGAAATCCATTAGTGAAAAACTTGAAAGCACATTTGATTTCCTTTTCCATAAATTAGATGTTGTCAATACCAGGGAATTGATTGCCAAGTATGTGAAACCAAAAGAGGTAGAAAAACCAATGCCTAAGTCATTGTGTAACTAAATTAAATTTTCCAGATCAAAGAAAAACTGGGAGGGGGAGAGATGAGTGGCGGAGTAATAGGTATTCTCATATCTGCCGGAGGCGTATTATTTTTAATATCTATTTTGGTTCGAGTTAAAACAGGTGGTAAATATGAGATCAAGATAATCGATCTCACGCTCGTCCTGATACCCTTATTTATCTGGCTTATCATTACAGGGAAAATCCAGAAATTCGCTGTCGGAGGAGTGGAATTCGAGACTGCTCAGGCATTTATTGGGGCCACGGAAGCTCCCATCGAATCACAGGTGGCCATGACATTACCTTTTGGAATTGAGCAAGTCGTTGAAACAGTTGAGCGCGATGCGAAAGCCGGTGTATCTCAGATCCCGAGACTTATCAGGAAAAAGACAGAGGCTTTGGAATTTCGATTGGGGCATGGAGGGTATTGGGGCCCCGCCATTCAAAAATATTTTGAATCCCTCGACGCCAACGCATTTCTTCGTTACGCAATTATCTATTACCAGGATGGCTCTCTTTTCGGTGTCTTTGACGCAAAGGAACTCCTTCGTTACTTTCGGGAAAATGGGGAGGCCTCTTATCAGAGCTTCGCAAGATATCTCAACAATCCCAATGATGAATCCCTCCGGATGCTCAAGGAGTTGCCGGGCTTTATTCCGGGGGAATACGCTGTTACTCCAAACGCCAACAAACGATCCGTACTGGAGGATATGGAAAGGTTGAAGATGGGTACACTGCCTGTCGTTGACTCCAATGGAAGGTTTGTAGGGATGGTCGATCGCACCCAGCTCACGGCGAGCTTGATAATCGATGTAGCAAAGAAACTGGAGGGTATAAAGTAGAGCGGATCGTTTAAATGGTATCCGGATTGCAGATTTTAAAGATAACGGATCCCAGTATAATTTCCTGAGACAGACTACTGCTTTTGAGCTGCAGTTCATCCTCAAGAAGACATCCGAAGAACATTTTTATTTCTTCCCGGCTAAATAATATAAACTAGGGTGAAATTGGATGGCAGCGGATTTGACCTTAGTTTTGCTATAGCAAAGTATTTCTAGAAGTTATTAAATAAAAGGGTGGTATGGTTGTTCGCATCCAGCGAGCTTGATAATCGATGTCACAATGAAAACAGTTGTTTTCTTGGCTTTT
>JBLIRS010000030.1:0-16567 GCA_049472415.1 bacterium
TTCCGAATATGCTCGTACTTAAGCAATGTGGTTATTGGCTCCATTTTCACCGGATCATTCTTCTTGCATCTGTCAAATATATCACTTATAGTATCCAAAGTATCATCCGACTCAACAAGACCATTCAGGATTTTCCTGAGCAATGGCACCATATCAGGAGAAATCTCTTTTTCCAGGATGACAGGTCTTCTCTCTATGACAACAATTTTTCTTGGATTTATCTGCAGCGTCTTATACGGATAATGATAGGATATCTTGGGAATCATGGCTGTTTTAAAATAACTCAAAAAGACCGGATGATTGTTCAATTCCAGTTTATTCCATGTACTTTCATTAAGATAGAGCCTTTCCTTTGAAGAATCGAAGCAGAAGGTCTTTTCATCCAATCCCTGACCCTTTAGAGATTCAGTTACACTGTTTACTTTCTCCCTTTCTACTTTTATAGAGATGCTCCGGATGAAAGATGCCCGGGTGATATCCTCGTGAGGTTTTACCATGAGTTTTGCTGTGCGCTTTCGGGCCGCGAGGGATTGAAAATTATTCTTGTAATCAAAAGAACAATAATTCACCGGCAGGGCAAGTTGATTATCTATAACAAATTTAAGTATTCGCAGGGCAGCAAGCTCGGACTCGAGCACAGTAACCTTTTCTCCATGGAGCAATGTATATCGCCGCCTTACTATTTTGGGAAAGTTGTAAACCGTGCACCGAATCTTATGAAGGTTAAGGTAACTGACCCCGGCGCCTTCAAGCTTAAATACCAGTTTTTGCAGGATGGTTTCATCCTCCGGTATCGCCGGGATCTCTACGGTCACATTTGGTATTTGTCCTAATGCCAATTTCAGCTTGTCGAGATTGTAATTGACCGCGCTGAGATCAAACCTTATCTCATCCAGACCCGCATCCTTCAGGCGGCCGATAATGGATTCCGTCAATAAAATCCCGTTTGTATAAAGCCAAAGGTACAGACTATCTCCCAGTTGCCTTTTTATTTTGGTTATAAATGACATAGTCCTTTCAAGCGTCATCAACGGCTCGCCGCCGCTTATACTTGCCCCCCTGAACCGGAAATAACGAAGATACTCGATATAGTCTTCAGGTCTTGTAAATACCAGGGTATTGGTTGAAGGTTCTCCTTTAACTTTCTGACTTGCAGGGCAATAAAAACAACCGGCATTACAGGTGCTGTTGATAAAAAGGCAAGACCAGCTCCCTTCACCGCACAGGCGGCATCCGGGTGACAATTCCATAAAATGCGGCTTTGTATCCGCATACTCACATTCTATCCTATCCGAGACAGAAGCAAGCAATTGGTCACGCTGTTTTTCGGCTGCCAGGGCCTCCCCAGGGGTGACCCATTTCATGTCTTGATAGAGAGCACCATATTCCTGTCTGGCCAGTCCGTCATATTCGAGCATTTTATGATCTATTTTTAACATATTACCTGAAATATAGGCCTAATTCCGGGACTATGGAAATGCCAGGAGCCGGGAGTCGGAATCCGGCCTTTTCAATTTACCTCTGACTCCCGGCTCCTGATATCTAATTCCTTAGAAACCGGAATGAACAAAAAAATTTTCACAATATAAGGGTATTGGCAACTAAAATTGAAGGCCCTTTATCTTCATAGGGAGCTGTCCAGTTCCGGATCAATATGAAATTCCGTGTTCATTAAGCTGTTCTGCGACATGATTTATGGTGGCATTAATTTCTGTCATATAGTCATCAAGCATCCCACTGTAAAGAGTCACCTGTATCGCCTGTTCAATAATGGGCTTCGCCATTTCCGGAGTAAACCCCTGAATCGATATGCCAAAATCTTCAAGATAAGATAACATTAAGGATGCATATTGTTCAGAGATTAAACCTATTGCCGTATTTTCATCCTGCATGAGCATATAACCCATAAGGATTGTTGACCTTCTGAATTCATTTTCCTGTGAAACTATGATCTTAATCGCCTCGCTGCATGGGATATGAAACTCCTTGCTAAAATCATGGGCGTATGCCTCTTTTAAAAGCAACGGAAAGCGTTGGTCCCTAAGCAATGCCGAAGAGTATATCTTCAGGCCTATATAAGGATCAGCACGCGCTATAAGAAAATCACCAGCAACCTCGACAATGGTATGACATAATTCTAAGCGTATGGGATAGTTATCAGCTCCACCCAGGCCTATGGAACCAAATACACCATAAAAAGAGAGAAGACTTTCCAGTTCAAATGCCTTGAAGATTACATATCCTGGTGGAAGGTCATCAGGAAATTCTGCCGGGGGATTTGTGACCAGGGCCATCCAGTGTGCTGTTGAATCTGCGCCCCAGACATTATTATGCGAGACAAAACCATAAGCCAGCGATTTTTGAAACCCGCACCGTTTTGCAGATTCCCACATATTCATGAAATTTTCCTCACCTGACGGTATGCCGTGAGTTTGGTCATATAGATAGCCGGCATAGGGTGTGCCAAACATAAAGTTAAAAATATCGGGAGCCATAGCCCCATAAATCTCATTTTGGTTCTTCAAACCCGCGCCTTTACCAATCTGATCGGCTATATAAGCATGTGTAGCCCCGCCCCAGGAATAGGCCATAGAAGAAATAAAAAATAACAAAATCGAAATTGAAATTGAAACAACCAATGTCCTTCTCATTTTTTCTCCTTTTATTCTTTTTCTATAATAATATTCATGATATTCTTGCCCAATCTATCAGTCTAATCTTTCCTATTTTACACCTCCTGCCTCCCACCCTCAGTAACAATAAAAAATAATGCTTATAGTATTAATTATATATTATTTATCCAAAAGAAAGATTAAAATGGGATTAAAATAAAATTAAAATTTTCTAATCTGGAGAGGATTTACATATGGTTTTTTGGCTTTACTCAAGATATCGAAAACAGGGATAGTTCAATAAATATTTGGGCTGACCTTCTTTATTTTTTCCTTTTGAAAAAGGATTTTAATCTTCCTGCAATATTTTTGTTAGAAATAATGAAGAAACTCCTTAAGCGACTCAATGATGAATAAATATGCATTGCTTCGGGGATTTTTTCAACGGAGTAAATCCTGTCTCTGACACCATTAACTAAAAGACCTGTTATTTCATATACTTTTTCGTCAGGCACCCCGTCATAATGTTTGGATTTTAATCTCATATCACATATATCATTAATATAATCGATAGCAATGAATCGCCCTGATGTATCAAGGGCAATCTCCGTAGAAAAAAAATCCAGCCTGGAAATCCTTCCTATTCTTTGGGCAATGGTTCGCAATTCATGCAGATTAAATATGTTTTCATCCTCTTCGGTTAAGCTGTTGTAAATATGGGTTTGATCATCCCACCAGCAAATTAATACTTTATTTAAAATGTAATAAGCCCTAAACCATGCCCTTTTGTCATCGATATAAGCAGGAGATATATGTTGCTGTAAGAGGTAACGTAACGCAGGATTGGCTTTTCTCTCATATTCAATATCCTGTTCTGTTTTTGCATCCTTGACTACACCGATACCTCCTCCGGAAGTAACTGCGGGTTTGATAATAAAAGGAGTGCCCAATTCTTTAATGCCGGTTAAATTCAATTCGGGTTTTTCCTGAAAAGGAGGAAGAATGATTGTTTGGGGGACATTAATGCCTGCGTTTGCCAGCTCAAAATGCATAACGGATTTATCACAGCTTTTAGCACTATGATATGAATCATTTAAAAACCAGCACTTACCGCATTCTTCCTTAATGGATTTTATAAAGGATATAAAATCTTCATCCTCGTCCGAAGCCCTGTCAAGAAACGAATTAAATCTTATCTCTCCTGAACGGAGCTTATCTTTTGTTTCTTCTAAATTATCTTTACGGATAATATAGCTTTGAATACTATATTGCTGGCATTCCTTATCCAAGATATTCACAAAGTCATTATCGTATTCCCATTTCCATGCAATACCCAAATCAACTTGCAGCAATAATATCATCACCTCCTATATCTCAGGATATATTTCTTATAAACATAATCCTAAGCGGCCTTCCTGAATCTATTCTGCAGGTATCGCCTGGACGGTTCATTGGGCTGCGGATTTTCAGGATCAAACTGCCTGTATAAGAGCAGCCATTGTGCTGCCTGATAAAACGCGGCATTAAGTGGAAGCCGAATGCTTCCCAGTTGAGGGAAAATATACTCAAGACGGCGGGCGCAGTCACTGTAAACAGGAGGGATTAAATTAATGTTTCTTTTCGGCGGAGACATTCTCCTGCAAGGCCTGAACTGAACCGCTCCGTATTTATCCCGAACTCCCGCGAATCCAAACAGTCTGCATATCAAGGGTCTTACAGGATAAATGGTGCAACATTTTTCCAGGGTATGATCATAGAAAACACATTGACCTTCAGGATCTTCCAGGGCGGCTTTGGCCAAAAGATCTATCTTATCGTTATCTATTGCCCATTGGGCAGACGGCAATGCAGCCAGCACCGAATCCTCAGGGTGATCATCCCGGCAACAGTCACCACACCCGGGAGGACACTTCAATCCAATACCATGCCCAAAACGCAAGGCCTTCATTTCCGTATGGAACAAAATGCCCCTGATTCTCCGGATAAGCTGATCAGGTTTTATCGTATCCATATCCGACTTATATTCCAATTTATATATTTAACCGATTAATCTTATGATTCTTATTATTCTGATGGAGTCTTATGGTATCTTAATATGAAAATTTTTCCTTTAAAAAATTATATTCTTTAAATAGTGAATCTGTCAATAACCCTGATTCAATGAGGATCTTGCTTTATTGCCCGGACGATTTTGACATAATCCGGATAATAAAGGAAACTAAAGAAACAGGAAGAGGAAATATATATATTATTATGCAGGATCATGAAATTACATACAAGATAAAAAAGAGCCTCACATATTCTATTCTCGATGGGACTTTCTATTCAGCAATGGTTGGTTTCGGGGAATCCTTTTTTTCCGTATTTGCTGTGTTTTTAAATGCCAATAATATCCATTTAGGATTATTGGGTTCCCTGCCTCATACATTAGGCTCATTGTCCCAGATCTATTCGAATAAACTATTAAAATTAATGAAATCCAGAAAAAGGCTTATTTGCGCATTTGCTTTTCTTCAGGGAATTATGTATATCCCGATCGGGCTTGTGTTCTTTTTTGGCAATCTTAAAATAATATACCTCATTTTTTTTGTATGCCTGTATTGGATATTTGGAATGATTCTTAATCCAGCGTGGAATAGCTGGATGGGGGATCTTGTGGATGAAAATGAAAGAGGGGTATATTTTGGCCAAAGGAACAAGATTACGGGTTTTATGGCCTTTCTCTCCTTCATAGGAGGGGGATATATTTTACAGTTGTTTCTGAACGGGGTCCAAACACAATATGAAGGATTTATTATAATATTTGCCCTGGCGCTGATCTCAAGATTGTTATCCTTTTTTTTCCTAATCAAAAAATATGAGCCGGAGTACAATTTAACCAGTGAGCACAAGATACGTTTTATGGATTTCTTAAGGGAAGCAAGGTATCAAAACTGTGGACTGCTTATTTTTTATCTATCCCTCATGAATTTAGCTGTTTATATTGCAGGCCCGTTTTTTACCCCATATATGCTCTATGATCTAAAATTTGATTACAAGACCTTTACAATGGTAAACGCCGCTTCCCTTATCATAAAATTCCTGACAATGCCTTTATGGGGAGAATTTCTCGACAAATACGGCACAAAAAAGATCCTGGTGGTATCGGGTCTCCTGATGCCTGTAATCCCTTTGTTATGGACATTTTCATCGTCAACACCTTATCTTGTTCTGATCCAGGTTTATAACGGCTTTATATGGGCGGGATTCGAAATTGCCTCATTCAGTTTCTTATTTGATACTACACTCCCGAACCAGAGGGCCACATATGTGGCTTATTATAATGTCTTGAACGGCATTGCCGTTTTAATAGGCGGGATACTAGGCGGAATCATTGTAAGATATAACAGCCTTTTTTCATCCGGTTATTTTCTTGTGTTTATTTTGAGCTTCCTCACCAGGTATGCCACATCCTTCTTCTTTTTGCCAAAATTAAAAGAGGCAAGGATTGTAGAGGAGATATCCTATGGCAAGTTACTCCTGAAAATACTTACAACAAGGCCTTCAAGAGGGATAATTTATAGCCCCGTAATCCTGAAACGAGACCAGGAACCCGACAGTAATTGAAAAGGATATTTTTCTACCCTCCGATGTCAAAAAGATCATGAATGAAAGGATTATACAATCAATAGATTGAAACAGAAGGATTTTCTCACCACACCCTGCAAACAAGCCCTTTCAGATAGTTACTTTCGGGAAAGCTCAGAGATGAAGGATGATCCGGGGCCTGGCTGAGCCTTCTTATGATCTGTGCTTCCCGCCCTGCCTCTATCATTGCGCCGGCCACAATCTTTTCAAACAATTCTCTTCCAATTAGTCCTGAGCAGGAGAAGGTAATAAGCGTGCCCCCCGGCTTAATCATCTTAAAGGCTAGAAGATTAATGTCTTTGTAACCGCGGCAGGCGCCCTTTACCTGATTGCGTGATTCCGCGAACTTTGGAGGATCGAGGATGACGGAATCGAATTGTCGTCTGCTGTCCCGGCAACGGCGTAAAAAAAGGAACACATCATCCTCTACATTATCTACTTTCTCCATATCCAGTCCGTTTATATAAAAATTCCGCTCTGCTATCAACAGCGCCGATCTCGATGATTCCACATTTGTAATTCTGTCAGCGCCCGCCTTCAAGGCCGCGACACCAAATCCGCCTGTATACGCGAAACAGTTCAGGACCTCTCCCTTTCCGGCATACTCCGCGACAAATGCTCGATTCTCGCTTTGATCCAGATAAAAACCCGTCTTATGACCATGCTTAATGTCTACTAAAAATTGATAAGGGCCTTCCCGGATGTTGATAAGCTTCGGTGGTTCATTGCCGGACAGAACCCCGGCGCATTTTTGCAATCCTTCCTTCTCCCGGACCTCAACATCGGAACGCTCATATATGGAAAAACGAGGGAAAATTTCATTTAGGTTATCGACTATGATCTGCTTCCAGTAATCTGGGCCTGTTGATAGAAACTGGCACACAAGAAAATTGGCATAGCAATCCACAATCAATCCCGGAAGGCCGTCCGATTCCGCATTTACCAGGCGGGCGGCTGCTGAATTATCAAAAGATCCGATAGCCCCCCTGGATGAGACTGCCCGTTGCAAGCGAGCGGCAAAAAAGGAAGAGGACACCGTCTCATCCGGAATGAATGTCCATATCCTTACTGCAATCTGAGAACTTGGAGAATATGCCCCCACCCCCAGCATTTGTCCCCCTGAATCCAGGACCCGGACAGTTTCTCCGGGTTTGGGCAATCCCTTGACATCTTGAATTGCGCCCGAGAATATCCAGGGGTGCCTGCTTCGCAGGCACCTTTCCCTACCTGGCTTCAGGATAATCAATCCCATATGATCCTTATATAATTTCTCACGCATTTGCATATCCATGAACAGGCAAACTTCAACCGTTCATTCTAAGCCCCCCTCCCCGGTTCAACATCTTTCTTGGTGAACCATAGAATATCATTCCTGACCGAAATAAAACAATCCGGATGAAAATTTATATCTGTTTTACATTATCGCGTTCCTTAATTTACGGTTTAAAGAGATGGTTTGAAAAAATCCATAAGGGAACTCTTTCATTTATTGAGACTATTGACACTTGCCTATTTCTTTGATTTAATTTTTACAAAAAACATGTAAGAAAATTAAATATATTAAAGGTACCCGATGTTTCTTCCCACAACAATTGCAGAGATAAAAAAGCTTGGCTGGAAACAGCTTGATATTATAATCATATCAGGAGACACCTATATTGACAGCCCTTATATAGGCGCGGCAGTAATTGGCAAGGTGCTCATTGCAAACGGTTATAAAGTGGGAATAATCGCCCAGCCCGATATTACTTCCGGAGAGGATATTTCACGTCTTGGTGAGCCGGGTCTCTTCTGGGGTGTAACATCCGGAAATGTGGATTCAATGGTTTCTAACTACACAGCCTCCAAGAAAAAAAGGAGAAAGGACGATTTCACACCCGGAGGGATCAATAACAGAAGGCCTGACAGGGCGCTAATTGTTTATGTCAATCTGGTTAGAAGATATTTCAAAAATACGGTCCCTATCATAATAGGCGGCATCGACGCAAGTCTCAGAAGAATAGCCCATTATGATTACTGGACAAATGAAATAAGACGGTCGATCCTATTTGAGACAAAGGCTGATATCCTACTTTACGGAATGGGTGAAAAGGCAGCTCTCGAACTCGTGGATAAACTCAAAAAAAGTGAAAATTATAGAGGGATTAAGGGAATTTGTTATATTGACAAGTTTCATAAAGAAGGATACCTGGAGCTTCCTTCCTATGAAAAGGCATCCAAAGATAAAAAGCTTTTTGCGGAGATGTTCCGTACATTCTATAAAAACAATGATCCTTTAACAGCAAAGGGTCTGACACAAAAGCACGGAGACCGGTATCTGATTCATAATCCGCCCCAATCCTTGCTCACGTGCAGGGAGTTGGATCATATCCATAATCTCGATTATGAGAGGGACGTTCATCCTTTTTATAAGGAAAGGGGGATCGTAAGGGCAGTTGAAACAATACGTTTTTCAATCATCAGCCACAGGGGCTGCTACGGGGAATGTAATTTCTGTGCAATCCCTATCCACCAGGGAAGGGCTGTCATATCCCGAAGCCGTGAGTCGATCCTGAAAGAAGTCAAAGAGATTACCGGACACCCTGGTTTTAATGGTATCATCTATGATGTGGGGGGGCCGACTGCCAATATGTATAATATGGAATGCCGGAAAAAAACAATATCCGGGGCCTGCGCAGACAGGAGATGCCTTTATCCGGCTATTTGTCCCCGCTTAAAAGTAAATCATGAATCTCAAATAAATTTATTGAAACAAATAAGAGAAATACCAAAGATAAAAAAGGTATTTGTGGCCTCCGGTATCCGGTATGATCTGGTTCTTTTCGATGCAAAATCAGGAAATGATTATTTGCGGGAGCTTGTTGAATATCATATTTCCGGACAATTAAAGCTGGCTCCTGAACATTCGGAAGGTCATGTGCTTAAACTTATGGGAAAGCCCGACGTAAAGGATCTATTAGTCTTTAAGAAGATTTTCGATAGACTAAACAGGAAAATGGCCAAGAGACAGTTTCTCACCTATTACTTTATCGCCGCTCATCCCGGCTGCACCTATAATGATATGAAAAAACTCAGGACATTCTGTCAACAAAGGCTCAGATTACATCCGGAACAAGTCCAGATTTTTACGCCAACACCATCTACCTATTCATCACTAATGTACTGGACAGGAAGCGACCCTTTTTCAGGAAAAGGGATCTTTGTTGAAAAGGATATGTCCAAAAAGGAAAAACAAAAACGTATATTGAAAGGTTAAAAATCATTCGTTTTGAGACCCGGAAAAAAAATATACTTTATATCTGATACGCACTTTGGCATTCCGAGTCTTGAAGAAAGTCTTGAAAGAGAAAAAAGACTTGTCAGATGGCTCGGAGAGGCTAAAAAGGACGCCGAGGAATTTTTCCTGCTGGGAGATATTTTCGATTTCTGGTTTGAATATAAAACCGCCGTACCCCGAGGGTTTGTTCGTTTTCTTGGGAAATTGTGCGAGATAACAGACTCAGGTATTCCCGTCAACTTTTTTACAGGAAATCACGACATCTGGATTTACGATTACCTCCCAAAGGAAACAGGAGTAAAAATCCACCGGGGCGCTATAAAACGCAGATTTAACGGAAGGACTTTCCTAATAGCCCATGGTGATGGATTAGGTCCGTCAGACAGGTATTTTAAAATCATTAAGAAAATTTTTAGAAACCGCCTTGCCCAGGGTTTGTTCGCACTTATTCATCCGGACTTCGGCATTAAGCTGGCCATGTATTTATCAAGGAAAAGCAGGGAATCCCTTCCGGAAGAGGAGTTTTCCTTTAAAGGCGAAGATAAGGAATGGCTTGTCTTATACGCCAGGAAAATCCTGCAAAAAGAGCACATTGATTATTTTATTTTTGGCCACAGGCACGTTCCTATCCTGCTCAAGCTTGATGAAAAAATTACCTATGTAAATATAGGCGACTGGCTGACCCATTTCACCTATGCAGTTTTTGACGGAAAACGGGTCGATTTGCTTAAATATGAGGATTAATAATCCCCGGGAATTTCATCCGGAAACCTTGTCTACAAAGAAACAGCCCATATCTGCGGACTTTTGCCTTTTAAAAAATTTTATAAATAAAGTATAATAAAATTAGATAAGAGTGTAAATCTTTAAACAACTGAAATGTTATAAAGATAATAGGTTGAAAAAATGAGGATATTAGTAATCGAAGATGAGCTGAAAATCGCCAGCTTCATTGAACGTGGCCTTAAGGAAGAGCATTTTTCTGTAGATATGGCTCACAACGGCGAGAAGGCCCTTTATTTATCTGATATTTATATATATGATCTGATAATCCTGGATCTTATGTTACCTGACAAGGATGGCATATCCATTTGCAAGGAGATCAGAAACAAAAAAATAGACACACCCATACTGATGCTAACAGCCCGGGATGGTATCAAAGATAAAGTAATGGGTTTGGATTCCGTGGCTGATGACTACCTCACAAAGCCCTTCGCTTTTTGAAGAGCTTTTAGCCAGGATAAGGGCCCTGCTTCGAAGGAAAAGAACAGAAAAGACATCTACGCTCAAAATAGCCGATCTGGAATTAGACCAGATAAATCACAGGGTCACGCGGGCAGGGAAGGAAATCGATCTGACAAACAAAGAGTATGCCCTGCTTGAATACTTGCTTCTTCACGCGAATCAGATTGTAACGAGGACAATGATTTCCGAACATGTATGGGATGAGAATTTTGACTGCTTTACAAATATTACAGATGTGTATATTAAATACCTGCGCAATAAGATTGATAAAGATTTCGCCAAACAGCTCATTCATACGGTCCGGGGGGTAGGGTACATCCTTAAGGAATAAAACGAATGAAGCTCAATTCCATCCGATTCAAGATAAGTGTTTTATATGTGGCCATTTTAGGGGCCATTTTGATTGTTTACAGCACTTTTCTCTATTTTACCCTTCATTATACCCTCTATAATGAGCTCGATGATGAGCTTATATTAAAGGCAAAAGAAATAACTCAGACAATCGACTTTTACCTGGAATATCTCGATGACACTCAAGATGCCCTTCATATTGCAGTCAGGAAGATAATACAGTTCGAAGATGAGCATCCTGATTCCTATAACTACGAAATAAAGGAATTAGATAAAGTAAGGCAATTCGAAAACAAGTGGCTGCAACAGGTGGATAAATACGACCTGAAAGAGGATTTTATAAATTTTTTAGACCCCAATTTCATGTCAATAGTTCATTCTGATAATTTCAACGAAAAGCTGCTTAATGTGTTTATAAAAAATCTAAAAAGGGATTCTAAAAAAAATCCGGCATTTATAAATATAAATCTAAAAAACAATAGAATAAGAGCCATCCTTATTCCTTTTTTTTATAAAGATCAACAGTATTTTCTGCAAATTGGAACTTCTGTTAAACCTATTATCCAGATTTTAACTAACAGATTAATATATATAATTATTACCATTCCTGTTATCCTTTTATTTGCGAGCTTTTTGGGACGGCTTATAACTTCAAGGATCTTAAAGCCGGTATTCGAAATCACAAAAACGGCAGAGAATATTACACACGAAAATTTAAGCGAACGGGTAGAATCGAAACATATTGACCTGGAGATGAGATATCTGGTCAGTGCCTTTAATGATATGATAGAACGATTGGAGAAGTCCTTCAAATATATATCCGAATTCAGTTCCCATGTCGCCCATGAGCTAAAAACCCCTCTGGCCATAATAAAGGGAGAATCCGAGCTTACCTTAAGAAAAGATCGAGAGGCAGAAGATTATAAAAGGGCACTGAAAATCAATTTAGAGGAAACCGAGAGAATGCTAAAGGTCGTTAATGATCTTCTTCTGCTAACCAGATTGGATTACCGGGATGATGTTTTTAAATTCGAACAAATCGATTTCATAGATTTTCTTAATGAAATACATGAACAGAGTCAGATATTGGCATCTGAAAAGGAGATTAAAATAAATATTCACATTGCAAATGAAAAAATATATGTGAATGGAGATAAATTGCATTTAAGACGGTTATTCTTCAACATCCTGGACAATGCCATAAAATTTACTCAGAAAAAAGGCAGAATAGACATGTCTATATTTATCGAGAATAAAAAGGTGATCGTCTCTATTTCAGACACGGGGATCGGGATTCCGGAGGAGGATTTACCACAGATATTCAACAGATTCTTTCGTGGAGACATGGAAGAAAATGGCACAAACTCCGGCAGCGGGTTAGGGCTAAGCATAGCCTCATCCATAGCCAAAATCCACAAAGGCAACATTTGCGTGCAGAGCAAACCCGGAGAAGGTGCTACCTTTTCCATATCCTTACCTATTCTATGATGTCTCTCTATCTTTTTTCTTTCCTATTATTCTTCAAAATGACATATGTTCCCTTAGATTTTGCCTTTCTAAGATTAAAATTTTTTAATTTGTTTTTAATCTCTTCTTAATCATCAATTTGTTATACTTATAATAGATCCGATTTAATTTATAATTTACAAGGAGAATGTGCATGAAAAAAATTCTTATACTGGATGACGAGGAGAGAATTCGACGGATTTATAAAGAACTTTTAACTCACGAAGGTTATGAAATCATCGAGGCTTCAACCGCACTGGAAGCCCACTCAACATTGAAAAACAATAAGATAGATCTGATTCTTCTGGATATAAAGATTCCAAAGGTTAGCGGTAGTGTAATGTACGATGTGATAGAACAGTTCTTTAAAAATTTGAAAGTAATTGTCAGCAGTGTTTATCCTATAGATCTACAAAAAAAGATTATTCCAGGCGCTTACGATTATTATGATAAATCGCAAGGAACTGAGTTATTGATCCTGAAAGTAAATAACGCCCTGCAAAATTGATTGGTCAAGATTTAATTTTATATATTTACTTTTTTTAGCGGAATCATTTTAAACTTCATTACAAAAAGGAAGAAGCACGATTAATATGGAAAATAATAGGGATTTTCTCGATTTTTTAGATCTTTGTACTCAAAAAGACAAGGTCTCTTGGAACAAGTTTATCAATAAATACAGCAACTTGATTTATAATTATATTATAAAAACGTTACGAAGGTATAATTATTTTTTTCAAGAGGATGTTCTTGAAGAGATCTTTAACAGTGTCTTTCTGGCACTTTTGGATAAGGATTGCAGAAGGCTAAAAAATTTCAGAGGCCAGGATGAACGGTCCTTTATGGCCTACCTGAGAGAAATTGTTTTTAACTTAACCATAGACTTTTTAAGGGAGCAAAAAAGAATTGTTTCCCTGGAATGTGTAGGGCAAGCTGACTTGGAAAAGGATTATAAGGACAAAGAATTGGAAACTCTTTCCCTGTTGAAAGCTATTTCGATTTTAAAGGACGGGCTTTCCGAAAGGTATAAATATCTTTTCAAATTGATTTATGAAGAGGACCTGGGAATACCGGAAATAGCGGATATAATGAATTTAAAGCTTAATGCAATACACCAAATGAAGTTTCGCATGATAAATACCATTATTGACATAGCAAAAAAGAAAAATTTATATCATGAACTGGCAGAAGCATCTCTCCCAAATTATGCATAGGAGTAAATATAATGAAGCACCGAAAAGGGATATTAAATATTTTTTCATTGTTTTTCTTGTTTATTTTATTCTGTTCACTTCCAGCTCCCATATATGCACAGCGAAACTATCCAGAACTTATCTCCAATTTACATGATGCTGCTAAAACAGGTAATATGGAACAACTAAATCTAATATTGGAAAAAGGGATCAATGTTAATGAAACGGATGATTTCGGGGTAACGGCATTAATGCTGGCATCTTTTCATGGTCAACCCGATTTCGTGAAATTACTTTTAAAAAACGGGGCAAATATAAATGCAAAGGATATGGATGGACTTACATCACTTATGTATGCCGTTTTAAATAATCAGATTGAAATAATAAAGCTTCTTATGGATAAGGGGGCTGATATTAATGCAAAAAATATAAACGGTAATACAGCCCTATTATTTGCAGTGGCTAAAAATAATATAATTATGGTCCGTTTACTGATTGATCAAAAGGTAGATATTAATGCGGTGGATCTCACCGGAAATACAGCATTAATAAACGCGGCAAGGAATAGTTATACTGATATCTTTCAGGTATTAATCGATCATGGCGCTGATGTAAATGTAAAAAATATAAATGGAAATACCGCCTTGCTGTTGGCATCCTGCAAGGATAATGATTATATTATAAACTCTCTGATTTATAATGGCGCTTTTATTAATGAAAGGGATAAAAACGGGAAGACGCCACTAATTAATGCAATATCAAAGGGAAAAGCTGAAATAGCCAAAATTTTAATAAGTAACCAAGCAGATTTAGACTTAAAGGATAATTTAGGAAAAAGCGCTTTGATGTACGCGGTTGAGAATGGGGAAACCGAGCTTATTCAGGATTTGATTTCAAAGGGAGCGGATATTTACACTAAAGACAAGGAAGATAACAGTTTATTAATAGGCTCGGCCTTGACTTTTAGAATCGATATTCTTAAATATTTGTTGAAGTTAGGCCTTGATATCAATGAAAAAAACAATGAGGGTTTTACGGCACTTATGCAGGCATCGCTTTATGGCAACCTTGAAATGGTCAGGGAATTATTATCTTCCGGAGCGGACGTAAGTCTAAGAAACAACAGGGGCTTTACCGCCCTTGAAATAGCCTTGGTGAAAGGAAACAAAAATGTTGTAAGAGAGATTCAAAAAATCGAAACAAAACAAAAATCCCAAAAGATGCCTGATACAAAAAAGAGATGATCTGTTTTATCTCCTTTTGATTTCCTTTACATAAATAACCTTGTTATCCCCTGTAGAATAAAAATCCTTGAGTATGGCTTCCTTTTTGTAGCCGCAATGGCTATAAAATAAACGCGCGGATTCATAGGATTTTCGGGATGAAGTCTCAATATAAATACGATCTCCTCCCATTTCGGATATGATGGATTCGCTTTTTGTCAAGAGCGCCTTTCCAATTCCCAAATTATGCAAATCCCGGTGAACAGCAACCCAGTAAAGATCAAAGCTGGATATTGTGCCGGCAATCCTGCCAAAGCATGTATAACCCACCATCTTCCCGTATCGTTCGCCAAATAGGAAATGATAACCGCTTTGATCCCCTCTTTTCAATCTTTCATCAGCCAATTCCAAGGCTATATTCACTTCCTCCGGAGAAAAAACGCTCGTCGATTCAATAATCTCAAGGATTTTTACCGGATCATCCGCCTTTATTTCATTCCGGAAGGTGAGTTCCTGATCATTATCCTTGATGTTAAGACCTTTATTTATTTCTTTATATTCGGGTTTATGATACAAAGATTTTAGGTTCATAAAAATGCCGTACCAATGATTCTTTTTATAACTTTATCGAAGCTTAAACCAGCCCTTTGAGCCGCAGCGACAAATCCACTGTCCGGAGCAAGGCATGGATTGGCATTTACCTCCAGCACCCAGGGGATTCCATTCGGGTCAACCCTGAAATCTACCCTGGCGTAGCCTCTTAATTCGAATAGATTCCAGCAGTTTACAGAAATAATGTTCAATTGACGAAGCAAATCTTCATCTGTGCCGTCAAAGTCAAAACTCCGGCAAGTATGTTGGTATTCAAAGGATTCTTTCTCCCATTTTGCGGTATAATCAACTATTTTATATCTCCCCTCGGGATAATCCGTAAACAGTATCTCTGCCGGAGGAAGCACCTCCGGACCATTGCCGCTGTCCAAAAGGGAGATATTAAATTCACGACCATCAATATACTCCTCCGCAAAACAATCCCATCCGGTCTGAAAGTAACTAAGCCTGATACAACTTAAAAGCTCATCCCTGGATTTCGGATAAAGTATGGAGCCCTGATTAAGGCCCTTGGAGGCATGTTCCCAAACAGATTTGATTATATAGGGTTTTTCCCCATTTAAAAGGCCATCTCTGTCATATTCCGCGGAAAACCATTTTGGTGTAAAAATGCTGGATTCTTCAAGCCTTTTTTTGGCAATCAGTTTGTTCGAGGTTGAAATCAATGACTCTGTCTTTGAACCGGTGTAAGTCATGCGTATTTCATCCAGGAATTTTGCAGCCTCATGAATCATATCACCATGCCCGTTTACTGACTCCACGAGGTTAAAAACCATATCCGGATCAATTCTAAAAATGACCGAACTGTCAAAGAAAATTTCCTGCCCGTCCTGCGTCCGGGCGCTGATAGAATCGTCAGAGCCTACGCGGCCACGCTGTAGGTCTGTGTTTGAAATGGTATAGGTTTGCAGGTAAAGCGGG